>CAZWQT010000001.1:0-87913 GCA_964635945.1 uncultured Akkermansia sp.
TTTCGAGGAAGAAGGCGTGGTTGTAGTCCAAAGCCTCCATATAGGCGCGGATCCAGTCGCGGGCCTTTTCCTCCATGAGGGGCTTCCCGGCAAAGTGATGATCCTGCAAAAGTTTCTGGACGAGGATGGCAGTGGCCTGATTTCCGGGGTTGGGCTTGGGAACGGTGGCTTGGGCCAGCCCACAAGTCAGCAAAAAGAGAGAGATTCCAACAGATTTCAAGATGTAAGAGACGTTCATCCGGCGCATCCTGATAATCTATACGATTTCCTGATAAAAGCACTTTCCCGCAGTGATTTAGAGCCTTTTTCTGGAAAACCTACCAAGAAAAAAGCTCAAGTCATTGTCAGCCAATGTCCTATGCCTCCATTGAGTTTTTGATCGCCCTTAAGATTTCGCCGCCATGGCTGCGTGCGACTTGGATATCCCCTCCTTGGGTAAGGTGGAGCACAAGGCCACCCGTGGAATTCCGGCTCCATCCACGAACCAGATTTCGTGCCACCATCCGGCCCCGGCCCGTTTCCCAAAAAAAGCTGGAAGGAAGCTTTTTGCGCAGCTCCCGGAAGGTTCCGCGGCGGATTGCTTTTCCCCGGCGGGTCCAGATCACCTGATAATTGCCTGTGGACTCGATCCGGAGAATTTCAGCTAGCTCGAACCTTGTTTTTTCCTGTCCGAGCTCCGCCACAATCGCCGGGCCATTCTGCCCGAGCAAAACCGACTCTTTCCGCAGGCGCGCCCGGTTGAGGGACTGGCGCAGGCGATCTTCGTCGACGGGCTTGAGGATGTAATCGACCAGGTCGAGGGAAAAGCCCCGCACGGCATGCTGGGGGTGGGCCGTCAGGGCAATCACCAGCGGGCGACAAGGAATTTTTTCCAAAAGATCCAGGCCATTTTCCCGGCCCACGGAAAGATCCAAAAACAAAAGATCTACCGGGGTTTTTTGCAGAAAGCGCTCCGCCTGGGAAAGAGTGGCTGCTTCCCCCATTAAATGAACCTCAGGAAACATTTGAAGGGTTTGCCGCAAATCGGCACGGCAGAGCGGTTCATCCTCCACCAAATAGGCAGAAAGTCGGTTTGGGCTCATACGGGCAGCACGAGTCGGGCCACGACCGTGCCGGGGCTTTCTTCGACCAAGTCCAAACGGGCTTGGCCGCCAAACACCATGTCGATTTGGCGCCGGATCAAATTCAGGCCTGCGTGGTTTTGGTTGTCATCCTTGGTGGTGAGGGTTCCGGGTTGGCGGAGCAGAAGACGGACATGACGGGGGTCGGGCCGATCGGAAGTGAATTCCACGGGCAAGGTTTGGTGGCCGTTTCGGTTGCCGTGTTTCGCCGCATTCTCCAGCAGGGTCACGATTGTCAGGGGTGGAATCTGGATGTCGCCATCCCTTGGATCCACCTGGACCCGCAGGTCGGTTGGTCGACCGCGGAGTTCCTCCAGACGGGCAAAATCCTGACAAATCGAGATTTCCTCACGAAGGGAAATGGTTTTCTGGCTCTGAGAATCGACCGCGGCACGGAGGAAGCGGGCCAAATTTCCAGAAAACTCACGGGCCTTGGCCGGATTCTCGCTGATCAGACCGCGGAGACCGGTCAGGCAGTTAAAAAGGAGGTGAGGGTTGAGGTGGGCGCGCAGGGACTGCATTTCCAACTCCAACACCCGGGCTTCCAGGCGGGCCGCATCTCTTTCTTCCTCCACCGCAAAGTTCTGGAGAATCCCGGTGACTTTCTGAGGGTGACCCGAACTGTTTTTCTCCTGAATGACCCAGTGGGAAAGGTAAGTTGGCGCACCGGTCGTTTGAGGGTGCACTTTGAGGGATCCCGAGGGCCGGTCTGGCGTGAACAGCTGAATGCCCGGCGGGAAAAGCCTGCTGATCGCTGGATTTTCTATTTCCAAACCTGTGGAAGAGTTCCAGTTCCAAAAAGAGGAGGAAAAAGCTGCCATGGCCATTTGGTCCCGTTCAGCCTTTCGACGTAGATCGTCCGCCGCGACCCCCAAGGGGAGAATGGTGATACAAATGATGGCCAGGAGGCCGATTTGATCGGAAATGTCCCGGGCCAATCGCGCCGGAGGTTGGAGGCCTTCATCGAGATGGAGTTTTTTTTCCATGACGAACTGGAGCTCTGCAGTCTTCTGTTTGTGCTTCAACAGGGTCGAAAGCGGACGAGACCCGGGCACATCGAAGGCAAAATAGGAAATGGAGCCCAACAGGCAGGCCAGGGTGGCTCCACGGATCCCGGTGACCCAGACTCCCCAGACGACCAGAGGAATCATGGCGATTGCAACAAGTCTACCCCATTCCGGGGCTCCATCGGTATAGCAAAAGGAAACTCCGATCATAATGGTGCCCAAATGGGCCAAGATCTGCCTTCCCTGAGTTGATTTCCAGGAGAACGAACGAAAATCCCGCCAAACCAGAAGAAGAGGGGTCACCAGCAGGATGCCGGTGGCATTCCCAAGAGAATAAACAGCCAACTCACTGAGAAAACGCTCGGGGGGGATGGTGCCGAGAAATTGCAGGAGAAGCTGGCTGTAAATGGCGCTAGCCAAGGCGGGAACCCAAGGGCAGAGCAGAATGAAAAGGGACAGTTGGCGGATATTGCCAAAACGCAGATCAAATTTCGGAACAAAGTGTCTAAGCAGAAAAAAGGCCAGGAAGGTCTCCATTAAGTTTCCGCAAGGCACAATGAAAGCCATCCATAAGGGATAGGGTCCCCAAAAGAATTTAAGCCCGAGCACCAACAGCCCCAAATAAACCCCGACCAGCATTCGCGGCCCGCCGAGCATGACGGCTGCCAAAGCCGCTCCAGAGGCTGGCCAAAAAGGAGAGGACCAAACGGGATAAATCGCCTGGATAAAAAGGGTAAAGTAGCCAAGCACGATTTGGCCTAAAGCCGTGAAAAGGATTGGCCGGACCGATGGCAGGCTTCTCATATCGGGCTTTCAGCCGCTAGGGGGTTCGAGGGCCGATGCGAAGGGCCTTTCATCACAAAAAGGGGCTGTTTCGTCACAAAGGAACTGAAAAATCTGGTCATCGAATTTACTAATTAAACAGAAATTAGACCTAAAAGGTTAAGTATGAGAACTTTCATTTTAGAGGATCGGGATTTGTACCGCCGGTTCCTGGGGAGGTGGTTGCGGGAAGAAGTCGGTTTTGACGTGGTTTTTTTTGACTCGGCCGAATCCCTGCAATCAAGCCAGGAGACGAGGAGACTGGAGTTGCTGGCGGTCCATCTTTTGCCTTCCCGCGTCCACTTTCAGCATGATCTCGACGGCCATGCCCATGTCGTTTATGGGGAGAATATTGATGCTGCCACGATCCACTGGTGCCGGAAAAACGGGGTAAAGGGTTTGCTGGACCTTCGGGATGGGGTGGACGATTGGAAACAGTGTCTGGCCACCATCGGAAACGGTGGGTCTTCCGAGACCCCCTCCATTCATCGCAACCTGATGAGCGGGCATGGGAAGGGAATCTCCCGGTTGAGTCGTCGCGAAACGGAGGTCGCGCGGATGCTCGTCAAGGGCTTCTCGGCCAAGCAAGTGGCCGCTTCCCTCGGAACCTCTGAAGGGACGGTGAAAAATCAGCGAAAGGCAGTTTACAAAAAACTGGGCATTGTCCGGGCCACCCAATTGGCGGGGGCGATGGGATACGCCAAGCCCCGGTAAACCCCTTAAATTGCCCTCAGGAGGTCCTGGCACACTTTTTTCGCCTCAAAAAAATCTACGGCTATTTTTCGGGCGGCT
This sequence comes from uncultured Akkermansia sp., assembly GCA_964635945.1. Classification (GTDB taxonomy): domain Bacteria; phylum Verrucomicrobiota; class Verrucomicrobiia; order Methylacidiphilales; family Verrucolacustridaceae; genus Verrucolacustris. The sequence goes on from CAZWQT010000001.1 coordinate 3,743, forward strand.
TGGGCATGAGCGGAGTAGTCGGAGCTCACCTGGGCCATTCGCTCGGCCGCCTCGGCGGCATCGCAAAAAGCCAAGGCTCCTTTTCCCGCCGGGAGATGGCGGGTCCAGCCGGTTTCCTCCACCACCACCGGGCGACCCAAAGCCAGATAGCAGGCGCTCCGGCAGCTGAACCAGCCAGTCTGGCCCGCCACATATCCATGCTTGGCCACACTCCATTCGCCGGCGGAACTTTGGAGAAACTCACGGTAAGTGAGATGGTCAGGCACCACTTCCTGGGGCTCCACCAGATTCCAGCCCAAGTTGCGGAGCCGTTCTGCGGGGCGTTTTCCATCCACCCCGAGACCCATGGCGATGCGCAATTTGGCGGGAGTCATGGCAGGTAGATTCAAAAACTTTTCGAACTCCAGGTCCTTTTGCCCGTAGGGCCGGCCTTCCCAGATCTTGGGGCGGTAACTGGCCCAGTTCATGACCGTTGTCCACGGGGCTCCGGGCGGAGGGGAGCTCTGGGGCCAGTGCTCCATGGCCACAGGTTGGACGGTTGGTTTCCAGCTGATTCCGTCGGTGGGGACGGGGCAACCGGGAGTGCCGACGGACAGGCCGAAAGTGAAGTGACTGTCGTGATCGCGCAGGCGACCGGCATACAGCGGATCGGAACCGTCGAGCAGGCCGATCTGACAAAACATCGGGTCCCCGTCGATAAACATCCGGTGGCCGACCCGCAGATCGTAGTCCCGCAGCCAGCCGGCACTGGAGACGTTGACCAAAAGATCCCCGTGGCGCAGCCAGTCCCGGGCCCGGGCCTCTCCCGCCCCGTGGAATTTTCCGTCCGCCCCGTTCCGGTAGACCCAGGCGTCTGGCATACCGAAATCGGCAAAGATTTTTTTCAGGCTGCGGAGAGCAAATGAGCAGTCGGCGGTGATCGTGCCGGCCTCCGGGTCATAGGGCCACGCACCTGAATCCTCCAAGTACAGCACCTCATGGCCGAGAGCACGAAAACCCAGGAGGTATTGGAGGTAGTCCCAGATGACGCCGCCGAACGGGTATTGTCCCACCAAACCGGTGACGATGATGCGCACCGCACCAAAATATGCCTAAAGCCACCAAAAGACGATGCCGGGTCCGGGGCCGGGCAGGTTGAGTTTAGGGGAAGCCACGAACGGAATATCCACAATGCCTTTGGTTGGGCATTGAGGAGGTGGAAAGTTCGGGGGAAAAAGGAGGATGGCCGAGGGATCGACTCCCATGATGAAGCAGTACCACGGACTGCGGGCGCAAATTCCCAAGGACGCCCTTCTTCTGTTTCGGCTGGGGGATTTTTATGAGCTTTTCTTTCAGGACGCCGAGGAGGGTTCCCGGCTGCTGAACCTGACGCTGACCAAACGCAATGGGGTTCCCATGTGTGGGTTGCCGTACCATGCCTCCGAGGGATACATCACCAAGCTCCTCCAGGCTGGCCGGAAGGTGGCGATTTGCGACCAAGTTGGGGAAGCAAAGCCCGGGCAGATGGTGGAGCGTGCCATCAGCCGGGTCTTGAGCCCGGGCTGTGCGGTTGGGGTGGAGTTGGCGGAACCCAAACTACCCCGTTGGCTGGCGGCGGTCTGGCGGGGGGCGGGCAGGGGTGAGGCCTGGGGATTTGCCCTCCTCGATGCCTCGACCGGTGATTTTCGCCTGACTGAACCCGCCGACGAAATCTCCTGCCGGGAGGAAGTCCGGCGGGCCCAACCGGCCGAGCTGCTCCTGGAGGAGGAGGAGAAAAACGCGGCCGACTGGGTGGACGACGGGGTCACGGTCACCCGAGTGCCGGACTGGACCTTTGAAGAGGACACCGCCCGGCGGACCCTGTGCGAACATTTTCGCGTGCAAAGTCTGGACGGCTTTGGCTGCCGCGGTCTCGGCCCGGCGGTGGGGGCGGCCGGGGCTCTGCTTCGTTACCTGACCGAAACCCTGAAGGGCGGGGGGAGACATCTGCAGCCGCCGAAGCCGTTCCGTCCGGAAGAGTGCCTTCGGCTGGACGCGGCCACCCAGCGGAACCTTGAACTTTTATCTCCTTCCGGCACCGGGGTCGACACCAGCCTGATTCGGGCCATCGACCAGACGGTCACGGCGATGGGGGGCCGGGAGTTGCGGTCCTGGATCCTCCAGCCCCTGCGCAAGGGGAAGGCGATTTGCGCGCGCCATGAGGCGGTGGCCGGTTTTTTGGAGGATGCCGGAGTTTTGGATGAGTTCCGCGAGGCCTTGCGGGAGGTGCGGGATCTGGCCCGGCTGATCGGCCGGCTTTCCACTCCGAGCGGCTCCGCCCGGGATCTTTTCGCCCTGCGTCTCACTCTGGAGTCTTTGCCACAGGTCCGGAAACTGGCGGAAGCCGTTCCGGGGGAACTCAACCGGGAGCTGGCCGAAAGGATCAAGACAGAAAAGGAGTTGGCTGCTGAACTGGCCCGGGGGGTGGCCGACGAGCCTCCTGCCATGACCCGGGAAGGGGGGATGATTCGGGACGGTTACGATCCGGAGTTGGACGGATTTCGGCAAGCGATGCGGGAGGGAAGAACATGGATCGCCGACCTTCAGGCCCGGGAAATCGAGCGGACGGGAATCAAAAGTTTAAAAATCCGGTTTAACCAGGTGTTCGGGTACGGCATTGAAATCACCAAATCGTATCTCGACCGAATTCCCGAGGGGTATGAGCGCAAGCAGACCCTGGCCCAAGCGGAACGTTTCGTGACACGGGAGCTCAAGGAAATGGAGATCAAAATTCTTGGGGCTGAGGAGAAGGCCGTGGCCCGGGAGTTGGAGCTTTTCGCCAAACTTCGGGAAGCGGTGCTCCTGAAGGCATCGGCCCTGCAGATGACCGCTGCGGCCGTGGGATCCTTGGATGCCTTGGCGGGATTGGCCGCCACCGCCCGGCGGTGGAACTATATCCGCCCCCAATTGCGGTCGGATGGGAAAATCCGGATCCGGGACGGACGCCACCCGGTGGTGGAGCAACTCCTGGCCGGCGGCGCCGAGCCTTTCGTGCCGAACGATCTTCGCCTGGGAGGATCGGCCGGAACGCTGATGGTTTTGACCGGGCCGAACATGGCCGGCAAGAGCACGTATCTCCGGCAGGCCGCGCTGATCTGTCTTTTGAGCCAGATTGGTTCTTTTGTGCCAGCCAAGGAGGCAGAGCTTCCGGTGTTAGACCGGATTTTCACAAGAATCGGGGCCGGAGATGATCTCGCGCGCGGTCAAAGCACCTTTTTGGTGGAGATGAATGAGACGGCCCTCATTCTGCATAATGCAACGGAGGAAAGCCTGGTGATCCTTGACGAAATCGGCCGTGGCACGAGCACGCTCGATGGTCTCAGCATCGCCTGGGCGGTGGGAGAACACCTGCACGATCAGGTGAAGGCCAAGACGCTTTTCGCGACCCACTATCACGAATTGACCGAGCTGGCGTTAACGCGGTCGGGAGTACGCAACTTCCGGGTGGATGTGCGGGAGGAAAAAGATCGCGTGGTATTTCTGCGCCGGATCGTCGAGGGCGGGGCGGATCGCAGTTACGGTATTCAAGTCGCCCGGTTGGCGGGGCTACCCAAGCAGGTTTTGCAAAGAGCGGAGGAGATTTTGCGGGGGTTGGAGGCCGGGGAGGTGAACGAGGCGGGAAAGCCGGCACGGATCCTGCCCCAAGGGGGACGGGCCAAGGGCGTGCGCAAGCGGGATCAGTTGGATCTCTTCGCGTAACGACGCCTTTTCGGGGTTCTTCTGCTGGCGGAACAGGGTAAACTGGGAAATGGCCGCGGTGCGTCACAAGGTCCTGATTCTTTCCACCAGCGCAGGCACCGGGCATCTCCGGGCGGCGGCGGCGCTGGAAAAAGTGTGCCGGAACAGTCCCGGAGTGGACCAGGTCGCCCACGTGGATGCGCTGGCCTTCACCAATAAGTTGTTTCGGGACTTTTACTCGAAGCTCTACCTCAAGCTGGTGGAAGACGCCCCGACGCTTCTGGGGTGGTGGTACCAGAAAAGCGATGAACCGTGGAAAACCGACCGGATGCGCTTCCTGCTGGACCGGCTGAACACCGGTCCGCTCATCCGTCTTTTGTCCGATTTGCAGCCCGATATCACCATCTGCACGCACTTCATGCCGGCGGAGATCATTTCCCACCTCATCACCAAGGAGAAAATCCGAGCCAAGCTTTCCATTGTGGTGACGGATTATGATTTTCACGCCATGTGGCTTTCCCGGGCGTTCCACCGGTATTTCGTGGCTTTGGATGAGACCAAGGCCTACCTGAGCACGCTCGGCCTCCCGGCCGAGCGGATCACCGTCAGCGGCATTCCGGTCGACCCGGCCTTCAGCAAAAACACGGATCGGCCGGGCCTGCGGCGGCAGCTCAAACTGCGCCCCGATCTGCCGGTGATTCTCGTTTCCGCGGGGGCCTTGGGTGTGAACCCGGCGGAGCAGGTGGTGAAGTCCCTCCGCAACATTTCCCACCGCGCCCAGGTGGCGGTGGTTTGTGGAAAAAATCCCGAGGCGAAGGCCCGCGTGGAGGCTGAACTGCGCCACGGCAAAGGCGGAAAGGCGGAGTTCCGGGTCTTGGGTTACGTGGATGACATGCCGGCCTGGATGGGGGCGGCGGACTTGTTGGTCAGCAAACCCGGCGGCATGACCTCCGCGGAGGCGATGGCCTCGGGTTTACCCATGGCGATCTACGACCCGATTCCAGGACAAGAGGAGCGCAACAGTGACCAACTCCTCGAAAAAGGCGTGGCCATCAAATGTAACGAAATCTCGATTCTCGGCTACAAAGTGGACCGCCTCCTCGCCGAACCGCAAAGGTTGAAGCGGATGCAGGCGGCCGCCCGTCAAATGGGACGACCCAATGCGGCGGAGACGGTGGTGCAGACCCTGCTGTCCGATCCTGAGCATGAGGCGATCCGGGTGGATCCGGAGCAGCAGGAGGTGATGGCGGAAAGCGTGCGGAAGCGGTGAGCAGCGAATTTCTTTGGGGGGTGGCCACCAGTCCCTACCAGCATGAAGGCGGGTACAACGGGGAGGGGCAACCCCGGAACAACTGGTATGAGTGGGAAGCCTCCGGCCGGGTGGAGCGGTCGGGCCGGGCGGTCGATTTCTGGAATCGTTATGAGGAGGACTTTGACCGGGCGGAAATGATGGGACTGACGTCGTACCGCCTTGGGGTCGAGTGGGTCCGTCTCCAGCCCGAGGGGCCCCGTCAGGAACTTGATGGGGCCGCGCTCGACCGCTACGCGCAGATGATCGTGTCCCTGCGACGCCGGCATTTGGAACCCCTGATCACCCTGCAGCATTTCACCACCCCGCGCTGGCTGGGGCTGGATCCATGGCTGGAGGAGGGGACTCCCGAGGTGTTTTCCGGCTTTGTGGGGCGGATGCTGACCGGACTCAACCAAAGGCTGACCGCACAAGGAGTCGCTCCGGCCCGCTGGTTCATCACGGTGAATGAACCAAACATGCTGGCATCCTCGACGTATAACCTGGGGGCCTTTCCCGCGGGTCGGCGGGCGTGGTGGGCGGCGGCACTTTGCGCCCTGCAGACGATGCTGGAGGCCCATGTGATGGTCCGCCGGGAGGTGCATCGGCTGTACGCGGATCATCCGGACTGGGGGCAACCAAAGCTCTCCTTCAACACGTTCGCCAGCGATCTATACTGGATGGACAAGATGTTATTCGATGTGATGGAGGCGGCGCGCCGCACCACGGGCCAGGAGTCGATCCAGGCGTATTTGCATGAGCGTTCACGGGAGTTTACCCGGGCCTACCGGGCGATGGATTTCCCCCGGCACAGTCTTTTTTCCGAGGCGGCCGGCGAGCTGATCAAGCAGGTGCAGAACACTCTCAGTCACCGGTTTCTGCGGGAGTCCACCTTTTCCCGGTTGGTTCAACGGATCCGGGAGCGGCCCAACGAACCTAATTTGGATTTTATTTCCTTCGACTACTATGATCCGTTTGTGGGGAATGCGGTGCGGTTGCCCTCCCTCGGGGAACTGCGTTTGGGTCGGCTCAGCCTGCGGGAGTGGTTGACCCAAGGATTGGCCACCAAATGGTGGGACTGGCACGCCTTACCGCGAGGGCTCCGTTTCTTTGTGGAGCGATATGCGACCGACTATCCGGAGCTCCCCATTATTATCGCTGAAAACGGCATGGCCGAGCGGCGGTGCGGGAAGGGGATGGAAATTTCCTGTGAACTCCGGGGTGACCGCCAGAGCCGAAGCTACTTCATCCGGCAACATGTCGGCGAAGTGCAGCGTTTACGTGGGGAGGGGCTTCCCCTGGCCGGCTATTTCCACTGGTCGATGACGGATAATTACGAGTGGGGAACCTACGCTCCCCGCTTTGGAGTTTTCGGGATCGATTTCGATTCACCCGGACTGGAGAGAAATCCGCGGGACGCAGCCGGGGATGTGCCTTGGGAGGCCTACGCCGCCGCCTTGGCGGAAAAAAGTTAAAGCGCCTGGGGAACGGCGGGGGTGCCGTCCGGCAAGGGTGGGGGGATCCGGTAGGTGATCCGTCCCTTGGTCAGGTCGTAGGGGGACATTTCCATTTTCACCTTGTCGCCGATATTTAGGCGGATGAAGTTCTTGCGCATTTTTCCGGAAATGTGTGCCAGGACGGTGTGACCGTTCACGAGCTCCACCCGGAAAAGGGTGCCTTTGAGGACGGCTTTGACCGCTCCTTCGACTTCGACAACTTCACCAGCCATAAGGGGAGACCCTAACGAATTTTAGACAATGGGCGAAACAATTTCTCTGGAACCCAGTCTTCCCGGCGAGAAACAAATCCCTTGGGACACCGGCCCGGGCTCCGGAGGAACGGCTTCCTACACCCGGTCGTGGAGGCCGCACTCCCGTTTCCAGCCGAAATGGCGGAGTTCACGGGGGTCCTCGACTTCGTCGAGCCGTTTTGTCGTTACCCGGTCCCCGATGGAGACATAGCCTTGGCTCCATAAGGGATGGTAGGGGAGGTGATGGGCCTGGAGATAAGCTCCGACCTCGCGGTCGCCCCATTCCAAAATCGGCAAAAGCTTCCAGCGGGCATCCTGTCGACTGAGAACCTCCTGTTTTTGGCGATGATCCGAGCCGGAGCGTCGAAGGCCCGCCAGCCAGATTTTTGGATTCAACTCCCCCCAGGCGCGGCGCAACGGCTCCACCCGGATGATCTCGTGAAACTGTTCCAAACCCTCCGGCCCTTGTTCCCAGAGCCGGCCATGGCGGGACTCAATTTCCTCGGGAGAGATTTTTGGGCGATAGGTTTGTAGATTGAGTCCCAGCGTTTCAGTCAATTGTCGCGAAAAGGTGAGGGTTTCCGGAAAGTGGTAGCCGGTATCAATGAAAACCACCGGAATGTTGGGGAAAGCCCGGCTGACGAGATGAAGAAACGCTGCCGATTGGGCTCCAAACGAGGTGGTCACCACCGATTCCCCTGGAAAATTTGCCTCGGCCCATTTCACCCTTTCGGCCGGTGCTTTGGCCTGAAGTTCCAGCAAGGCTAGGGGCAGGTCGATTTCCGCCTGACCCGTTCTCGAGGCTACTTCCGGAATCATGCTTGTAATGTAATCCAAAACCATATAAAGTCTATCGTTTATGTCGTATTTGCAAACTCTTGAGGATCAGAGCATTTATATCTTTCGCGAGGCTTTTGCGAATTTTAAGAACATGGCCATGCCCTGGTCCATGGGGAAAGATTCCAACACCCTGATCTGGTTGGCCAAGAAGGCTTTCGCGGGGAAAATCCCTTTTCCCTTGGTCCATATCGACACGACCTACGAGTTTCCTGAGATGCTGGCTTTTCGGGAGTGGGCACGGAAACACTACGAGATTGATTTGATTGTAATCGTGAACGAGGAGGCGAGAAAACGGGGCGTGGGGTATGAGACCCATGATCCGGTCACCGTGACGCATGAATTAAAGTCGCTCGCTCTCCAGCAGGCCCTCTCCAAATACAAGTGGGACGCGCTCGTGACGGGCATTCGGCGCGATGAGGATTCGACCCGGGCCAAAGAGCGTTATTTTTCGCCCCGGACGGCGGACAATGAGTGGGAATATCGTGACCAACCGCCGGAGTTTTGGGGCCAATTCACCACGGCAGTCAAACCGGGAGAGCATGTCCGTGTCCAACCGTTGTTGGATTGGACCGAGTTGGATGTCTGGGAATACATCCGGCGGGAGGGCATCCCGGTTCCCAAAATGTACTTTGCGCAAAACGGGCGCCGGTACCGGTCCCTTGGCTGCTGGCCGATTACCAAGTCTGTGGAGAGCAAGGTGGACACGATTGAGGGCATTATCGAGGAGTTGAAGAACACGAAAACCGCGGAACGGGCCGGCCGGGCCCAGGATCACCATGAGCGTAACGCCATGCAGAAACTTCGGGCCAAGGGGTTTCTATGAGCGGGATCGTCATGCCTCCTGCGCCGAAGGCGGTTCCGGCCGGGTTTGAGCCGGCTTTTTTCCCAAAACGGATGGGTGGCGCGGCGGCTTCGGGCGGGCTGGAAGAAGCGCGGACCCGGATTGTGGTTGTGGGCCATGTGGACCACGGCAAATCCACCCTGATTGGCCGGCTTCTGGCAGATACTGATTCCCTTCCGGAGGGGAAGTTGCAGGCGGTGGAAAAGGCCTGCCGCGAGGAGGGGATGCCCTTTGAGTACGCCTTCCTTTTGGATGCCTTGCTGGAGGAGCAGGCGCAGAACATCACCATCGACACCACACGGATTGAATTTCGTCACGAGGGAAGAGCGTTTCAGATTATTGATGCCCCAGGCCACCGGGAGTTCATTAAAAATATGGTCACCGGGGCGGCCGCGGCGGATGAGGCGATTCTTTTGATCGATGCCAAGGAGGGTCTGAAGGAACAAACCCGGCGCCACGGCCTATTGCTCTCCCTGCTTGGGGTGGCCCGCGTCATCGTGGCGGTGAACAAGATGGATCTGGTGGGATGGAAAGAGGACCGGTTCCGGGACTTGGAAAAGCAGATCCGCGAATATCTGGGCGGGCTCAAAATATCGCCACGCGAAGTAATCCCCATTTCCGCCCGCGAGGGAAGCCACGTCAAAAACGCGGACACCAAAAATCTCGGATGGTATCGGGGACCAACGCTGCTTCAGGCCCTGATGGGGGGGGAGAAAACTTCCTCCGGCCGGAGCGCCGCCGAGGGGCCGCTCCGTTTTGTGGTGCAGGATGTCTACCGATTCGATGAGCGACGGGTCATCGCCGGCCGGGTGGAAAGCGGCGCCTTGCGGGTGGGCGAGAATCTCGTTTTCTTTCCCGACCGCAAATCCAGCCGGATCCAAAGCATTGAGGCCTGGGGTGAACCGGAAGGGGTGCAGGCATTAGGGGCCGGTCGCACGGCGGCGATTACGCTGGAGGAGCAGATTTTTGTCGAGCGAGGACATGTGGGCTCCCATGAGGAGCAACCGCCAGTGGAGTCACGGGAGGTGCGAGCCCGGATTTTCTGGCTGGATGCGGAGCCCCTGCGGTTGCAGTCCCCGGTGCAGCTACGCCTGGCCACCCAGACCGTGGAGGCGCGTTTGGTGGCCATCGATCGCGTTGTCGATGCCGAGAAACTTGAACAACGATCCGATGTGCGGGGGGAGGTCGGGCGGTTTGAAGTGGCCGAGGTCCGTCTCCGGTGCCGTCGGCCCCTGGTCTATGACGCCCATGACCGGGTGGAATCCCTCGGGCGATTTGCGTTGCAGCAGGGCAGCCGACTCGGGGGTGGAGGCATTGTTCTGGAGGCCGAATATCCGGCCCGGTTGGCCAAAGCGGTCCGGGGCGAACACCTGACCTGGACCGAAGGCCGGGTTTCTGCGGAGGCCCGCGCCTCCCATTTTGGTCACGAGGGCGGCGTCATCTGGCTGACGGGTCTTTCCGGTTCCGGGAAATCGACCCTGGCGGTGGCTTTGGAGTCGCTGCTTTTTCGGCGGGGCATCGCCTCGATGATTCTCGATGGTGACAACCTGCGCCACGGGTTGTGTGCGGATCTTGGATTCAGTCTGCAGGACCGGGCGGAAAACATCCGGAGAGCGGGGGAGGCCGCGCGAATGATGGCGGAGTCCGGTTTGGTGGTGATCAGCTCCCTGATTTCGCCTCTCCGCAAGGAGCGGGAGGTCGTGCGTTCGGCCTGCCATGCGTCGGGGGTGAATTTTGCCGAGGTCTTCGTCAATGCCCCGCTGGCCGAATGCGAGAAGCGGGATCCGCGCGGGCTCTATCGCAAGGCCCGTTCCGGCGAGATCAAGGGTTTTACCGGGATTGATTCGCCGTATGAGGCTCCCGAACGCCCCGATCTGGTCCTGCACACGGAAAGGGAAAAGGTGGAAGCCAGCGTCGAAGCCTTGCTCCAGTTCGTGCTGGGTTTGGTCCGGTTGAAGGAGCAGGACCGAGAAGTTTCCGGGGGGCCCGGCGGAGAGATTTAAGGGTTCGGACGGGCCGAGAGTTTCCACTCCCGACCGGTCCAACGGGCCGTGCCGGCGCTGGCGCGGGTGAGCCGATCCCGCAAGGCATCCGCCCAAGGCCCCTCGGGGACAGGCTCGACCAGAATTCTTTCCGCGCCCGACGCATCAGCGAGACGGAGGTTTCGATACAGCTCCCGGGCGGCGGTTTCCTGGTTTCCATCCGGGCAAAGGCAGGCGGAAAGGCTTGGGGATGGCCCCGGTGGTTTCCTAAAAAGCAGGTGAAACGTTTTCGGTGAAAAATTTTGGATCGGCTGATCGCAAAGATAAAGAGGCGTCGAGGGTGCGTAATGGGAGGCAAGTTGACCGGGGGAGGATTGGGCCTCCTGATGGGGGGAGGAGCCTGCCCGAATGCTTGGGGTTTCCCCGAGGACCCTGGCGATTTGCAGCGTGGAGATTCCGCCGGGTCGAAGAATTTCCGGTGATTTGCCGGAAAGATGAATCACGGTGGATTCGAGTCCGACCGAGCAGGGGCCGCCGTCCAGAATGAGGGGAATCCTCCCTCCCAATTCCTGTTGCACGGCCTGGGCGTCGGTCGGGCTGATGCGTCCAAAACGGTTGGCGCTGGGTGCGGCCAAAGGGGAAGCCAAGGCCCGAAGCAATTGGCGGGCGGTGGGATGGGCGGGGCAGCGCACCGCGATAGTTTCCAGTCCGGCGGTCATCGCCGGGTCCGCCTTGGGGCCACGCTTGAGCACAAGCGTCAGGGGACCGGGCCAAAACGCCTGGGCCAAAAGTACCGCGGACTTGGGAAGGGGGGAGGCGACCCAACCTTGAGCCACCGCCTGAGTCAGATCAGGATCCGGGAGATGAAGAATCAGGGGATCCGTGGCGGGACGACCTTTGGCGGAAAAAATGGACCGAATGGCTGCGGAATTTTCGGCCATGCCACCCAGTCCGTAGACGGTTTCCGTGGCGAACGCGACCAGGTCCCCTTGGCGCAGGAGTTGAACGGCTTCGGCCACCCCGGCATCGTCGGCCGGAAGAATTCGCGTCTCCATGCTGCAAGGGTATGAGATTTTCGGGCGCGGGAAATGCGGGACGTTTTCCTCGACTCGGGGGCGGGGGAAATCGCACGCTGGGGCGGTGATTTCAGCGGAAACATGGCGGGCGGTGGTCCGCGAGGCGGCGGCCCGGGCCGTGGGCGAGGATGTGGGCCCCGCCGATCTGACCGGCCGGCTGATTCCTTTCGAGCGTCAGGCCACGGCTGTCCTCCTGACCCGCGAGGCCTGTGTTTTGGCGGGACTGGACTTGGCCGAGGCGGTTTGCCGGGAGGTGGATGGAAATCTGAAATGGAAGCCATTGGCCAAGGACGGTGAAAAACTCTCTCCCGGCCAAGTCGTGGCGGAGATTGCCGGTTCCGCCCGGAGCATCCTGACCGCGGAGCGATGCGCATTGAATTTTCTGCAGCGGCTCTCCGGTGTGGCGACCCGGACTGCGGAGTTTGTGCGGGCGGTCGAGGGAACCGGGGTGAAAATTCTTGATACCCGCAAAACCACGCCCGGACTTCGGGCTTTGGAAAAACACGCGGTTCGATGTGGCGGCGGGGTCAATCATCGGATGGGTCTGTACGACGCTATTTTGATCAAGGAAAACCATCTCGCTCTGACCGGGCAAAAGGATTTGGGGGATCTGCTGCGAAAAGCCCGGGAGGACAATCCGGGGGTGCCCGTGATCGTCGAGGCGGACAGCGTGGATTTGGCGAAAAAACTTCTCCGGCTCCAACCGGATCGAATTCTGCTGGATAATCTTTCGCCGGAGCAAGCCGCGGAGGTCGTGCGGGAAAGGGAACGGATCCAGGCTCCGGTCAGTCTTGAGGCTTCCGGCGGGGTGACCCCGGCACGGGCCCGGGCGCTCGGTCAGGCCCAGGTGGAATTTGTCAGCGTGGGTGCCATCACCCACAGTGCCCGGTCGATCGACTTCGCCTTGGACTGGAAGGCCTAGGTCGGGCCTTCCGGATTATTTGGCCGGGGCGGTGGCCGGAGGAATGGCCGGCTGGTTCATCTGGATGTTGAACTGGGTGACGATCTCCTTGGCCTCCGCGTTGTTGAGGCTGAGACGCATCAGGTCCTTGGCCAGACTTTCGAGTTTATCAGAGACCAGTTTGTAGCGGGCCACGGCCTGATCGGCGTTGGCGGTCACCTGGCTTACGGCGGAGCGTTCCCGCAGGATCGAGATGAACTGGACGGTGTTGACGATCAGCAGGGCTCCCAAGACGAGGATTAAGGGCCAGGCGCAGCAGGTGGAGGAGGGTTGGGAATCGTAGGAGTCGTTCATGGATTTATTTCCCTTCCTCGAGCTTTACGTTGAGTTCGTGCTTTTTGAGAAGGTCCTTAAAGGCGGCGTCCTTTTCTCCGGCCATGGCGATGCGGATGCTGAGGTTCCGCAGAACCATTTCCATCTGGGGTCCGTTGGCCACCTGGGCCTGAACCGCTTGGATTTTGTTGATGGACCCGCGGGTGCCAAGACCCAGGGCCAGATTGACCAGCAACAGCAGGCTGACGGCGCCTGCCAGACTCCAAAGAAGAATTTTCTGCATAAGAGTGAAAGTGATGGAATCGGGGATTCCGGTCAAGATTTGGGAAAAGCCGTCTTTGAATAACTTTCCGGAAAAAGCGGGTGTGTCAGGCAACAACGGTGCGGGGGGGATTCGAACCCCCGGTACGGTTTTACCCGTACAACGGTTTAGCAAACCGTCGCTTTAGACCACTCAGCCACCGCACCCGATCCCGAGAAGGATACGAAGGACCGCGAGGGTTCGCCAACCGCCATTTTCGGGCGCGGATGGAATTTGGTTCATCACGCAGAAGATGTTCCGTAGGCTTTCTGGATGCGGATTTTATTTCTCGGGGATGTGGTGGCGGAGCATGGGCGTGAGGCCGTGCGGGACGTGGTGCCGCGGTTGATTGAAGAGTTCGCCCCGGACTTCATCGTGCTGAACGGGGAAAATGTGGCTGGAGGCAACGGCATCACCCCTAAACTGGCTTACGACCTTTTCCGTGCGAAAGTGGACGTCATCACCCTGGGGGACCATGTCTGGGATCAAAAAGAGATCTTTAGTTTCTTTGCCGAGGAGCCTCGGCTGATCCGTCCCTTTAATTTCCCCTCCACCTGCCCGGGGAAGGGGTGGATTGTGGTCAACGGCAACGGCAAGAAGCTCGCCGTGGTCAACGCCATGGGCCGGACCTACATGAAGATCGATGTGGATAATCCCTTTCTGCTCATCGATCCGGTCCTTGAGGAGATTCACCGGGAGACCCGGGCCATCCTTGTCGACTTTCATGCCGAGACCACCTCGGAAAAGATCGCCTTCGGCCACGCCTTGGACGGCCGGGTTTCCGCGGTCGTAGGCACCCATACCCATGTCCAGACCGCCGATGAAAAAATCCTTCCCGGCGGAACCGCCTATATCACCGATGTCGGCTTCTGCGGGGCGCACGATTCCGTGATTGGGCGGGAGAAGGGCTCCATCATTGACCGCTTCAAGACCCTGATGCCGATGAAAATGCATCTGGCTTCGGGCGGGGTGCAGGTGGACGGGGTGGTGATCGATGTGGACGAGGCCACCGGCAAGGCCACGGCGGTGGAGAGGATTCAGCGTCCGCGGTGAGCCGACCCGAGCCCCTTTCCGTTTCCGCGCTGACCGCGCGGATCAAGGAGCTCCTCGAGGAGCAGGTGGGGGAAGTTTCGGTTGCCGGAGAGATTTCCAACTTCCGTCGTCAGTCTTCCGGCCACTGCTACTTCACCCTGAAGGACGAGGGGTCCCAGATTCCCTGCGCCCTGTTCAAGGGCTCCGCCGCCCGCCTGGGGCTCCAGCCGGCCGATGGGGTCAAGGTAGTGGCCCACGGCGAGGTCTCCGTCTACGAACCGCGCGGGGCTTACCAGCTCATTGTCCGTGGGTTGGAGCCGCTGGGGAAAGGAGACCTGCACCAGCGGTTTGAGGAGTTGAAACGAAAACTGCAGGCCGAGGGGCTCTTTGCGGAGGAGAGGAAGAAGTCTTTGCCGGAATTTGTGGAACGGATCGGCATCATCACCAGTCCGACCGGGGCGGCGGTCCGGGATGTCATCCACGTGCTGCAACGGCGGTGTCCGCGAATGGATCTGACGGTGTTTGGGGTGAAGGTTCAGGGAGACGGGGCGGCTGAGGAAGTGGCGGAGGCGATTGGACGGATGGGGGAGATGGGGTTCGATCTCCTGTTGGTTGTGCGGGGCGGAGGCAGTTTGGAGGATCTTTGGTCGTTCAATGAGGAGGTCGTGGCCCGCGCGGTGGCGGCCTGTCCGATTCCGGTGATCAGCGGGGTGGGGCACGAGACCGATTTCACGATTTGTGACTTTGTGGCGGATCTGCGGGCTCCCACCCCTTCGGCAGCGGCGGAGCTGGCGAGCCGCCCGGATGAGGAGTGGCTGGAGGAGGTTCGCGGTTGGGGGGAGAGGCTGGAAGCGGGGGTTTGGGATTTGCTGGAAGAAAAGAAGCGAAGGGTCAGTGAGTTGGCGGGGAGCTATGTCTTCCGGGAGCCGAGAAGAATGGTGGAGATGAGTGCCCAGCGGGTGGATGAATTGGGGCTGCAGTTACAGCGGGGACTGGAAAACGCCTGGCGGCATCGAAAACAGATGGCTCTGGCCTTGTTGCAGAGGTGGACGACTTTACGTCCTGAGCGGAAGGTGGCGGAATGTGGGCTACGACTTAAGGGGGCGGCGGACCGGTTGCGGGCGCTGGGACCGGAGGAGACGCTGCGGCGCGGATACACGCTGGTGCAGTCGCCCGATGGCAAACTGATCCGGAGCGCGGCGACGGCCAAGACACAGGGTGAGCTGGTGGTTCGTTTCTCGGACGGGAAGTTGCCGGTTGCCGTCAAGAAAGGGTCAGGACGAGGTTTGTGAGAGGCTGTTTACGATTCGTTTTACAAGAGCCGAAAATAGCGGCCAAGGAATGGGCTCGACGGGAAAGCTGTTCGGCGGAAGATTTTTAGATGGCCAAGTCAGGAAAAAATCCGGGGGAAGGGGGGTTCGAGGAATCGCTTCAGCAGTTGGAAAAGCTGGTGGAACAGATGGAATCTCCGGAACTGCCGCTCGAGACGATTGTGGAGAAGTATGAGGCGGGCATGAAGCTGGTGGCCGCCTGTACGGAAAAGCTGAAGGCCGCGGAAAAGCGCATCTCTTTGTTGACCAAGAAGAAGGATGGATCCCTGGAAGAGGGGGAGCTGGACGATGGGGAGACCGGGCTGAAGGCAAAGAAGGCTGGTCGAACCAACCCCGACCTGCTTATCTAGCCGGCTCTTATGGCTACCCCTTTGCTGGATTCCATCAAGGGTCCTCAGGACGTTAAAAAGCTCCCGGTGGAAGATCTTCCGCGGCTCGCGGAGGAGATCCGCGAGGAACTCATCAATGTCCTGAGTAAGACCGGTGGACACCTTGGTCCGAATCTGGGCGTGGTGGAGTTGACGATCGCCCTCCACCGGGTGTTCGACACACCGACGGATCACTTTCTTTTCGACGTCAGCCACCAAGCCTACGTCCACAAGCTCCTCACCGGACGGCGGGACCGGTTCCACACCATCCGCCAACCCGGCGGGCTCAACGGCTTCATGCTGCGTTCCGAAAGTGAGCACGACTGTTTTGGTGCTGGTCACGCGGGCACTGCTCTCTCCGCGGCACTGGGCATGGCGACTGCCCGGGACATGCGGGGTGGCAAGGAGCACGTCATCTGCCTGGCGGGGGATGCGGCCTTCACCTGCGGCGTCACCTTTGAGGCGCTCAACAATGTCGCGCACCACACCAAGCGGCTGATCACCATCCTCAACGACAACAAATGGTCGATCGACAAGAACGTCGGGGCGATCGCTGGCTACCTCAATAAAATCACAACGGATTCACGGTTCATCCACCTGCACGAGCGGGCCGCCCACTTCATCGAGAAACTGGGGGGTGCGAAGGCGCTTAAGGTGGCCCGGCGGGCCGAGGAGCATGTGAAGGGGATGATCTTCCCCAGCGTGATCTTTGAAGAGCTCGGGGTGACCTACTACGGTCCGGTGGACGGCCACGACATCACCTCCCTCATCAAGATGTTTGAGTTCCTCAAAACCCAGAACTTCCCCGTGATCCTCCACGTGGCCACGACCAAGGGGAAGGGGTACGAGCCCGCCCTGGCCAAGCAGAAGAAGTTTCACGGCCTCGGACCGTACGATCCGGAGACGGGGGAGACCAAGTCCCTCGGCCAACCCACGTTCAGCGAGGTCTTTGCCGACCACCTTTCCAAGATGGCGGATCAGGATCCCCGGATTGTGGCGATCACCGGGGCGATGCCCAACGGCACCGGGTTGGACCGGTTTCAGCCCAAGCACCCTGACCGGTATTTCGACGTCGGTATCGCCGAAGAGCATGCGGTGCTTTTCGCCGCGGGCATGGCCACCAAGGGCTTCAAGCCGTTCTGCGCGATATACTCCACCTTCCTGCAGCGGGCCTACGACCAGATCATCCACGACGTTTGCCTGCAGAATCTGCCGGTGGTCTTCTGCATGGACCGGGGCGGCCTTTCCGGGGACGACGGCCCGACCCACCACGGTCTCTTTGACATCTCCTACATGCGGGGCGTGCCCAACATCATTCACATGTCCCCCAAGGACGAGGATGAGTTCGTCGACATGCTTTACACCGCCAGCCTGCACAACGGTCCGAGTGCCATCCGGTATCCCCGGGGAACCGGCCCGAATGCCACGATCAAGAAAACCCCTTTGGCCCTGGCAATCGGAAAGGCGGAGGTGATTCGGCACGGCAAAAAGGTGGCGATCTGGTCCTACGGGCAGATGCTTCCGATGGCGCTGCAACTTTCCGACGATCTGAAGAGCGAGGGGATCGAGGCGGCGGTGATCAACGCGCGGTTCGCCAAGCCCATGGACACCGCGATGTTGGAACTGTTTGCCAAGAGTGCCGATGTCATCGTCACTTTCGAGGATCACGTCCTCAAGGGAGGTTTTGGCAGCGGGGTTCTCGAGGAACTGGCCGAGTTGGGTATCCAGACCCCCGTGGTGCGGATCGGTTGGCCGGACGAATTTGTCGACCACGGCAAACCGGAAGCTCTGCGGGAGCGATACGGGCTCAGCGTGGCGGCCGCGAAGGAAAAACTCGCCCCCTATCTTGCCCAGATCAAGGGGACCGGCCGTAAACTTCAGCCTACCGCCGCCTGATCCATTGCGGATCTTGGTTCATCCGGCTTTTCGATGAAGATCGTGCTCGCCTATTCCGGAGGTCTCGACACCTCCGTGCTGCTGGCCTGGCTCAAGGAGACCTACGACGCCGAGGTGATTGCGTTCTGCGCCAACATTGGCCAGGAGGAGGAACTCCACGGATTAAACGCCAAGGCCCGCAGGACGGGAGCGACCAAGATCTACATCGATGACCTACAGGAGGAGTTTGCTCGGGACTTCATCTTTCCGATGATGCGGGCGGGGGCGATCTATGAGGGACAATATTTTCTCGGCACCTCCATTGCGCGGCCGCTGATCGCCAAGCGGATGGTGGAAATCGCCCGGAAGGAAAAGGCACAGGCCTTGGCCCACGGAGCCACGGGGAAGGGGAATGATCAGGTCAGGTTTGAGCTCACGGCGGCAGCCTTGGAACCTGACGTGGAGGTGATCGCACCCTGGCGGGACGAGCGGTTCCGCGAGCAGTTCCCGGGGCGGATGGAAATGATCCGGTACTGTGAGGAAAAGGGGATTCCGGTTCAGGCCAGTGCCAAGAAACCTTATTCGATGGATCGGAACCTTCTGCACATCTCCTATGAGGCGGGGATGCTGGAGGATCCGTGGTTCGACGCTTTTGCCCCGTCCAATAAAAAGATGTTTACCCTTTCGGTTTCCCCGGAAGATGCGCCGAACCGGCCGGAATACGTCACCCTGGATTTTCGGAAAGGCAACTGTGTGGCGGTGAATGGAAAGAAACTTTCCCCTTTGGGGGTGATGAAGGCCCTCAATCGGTTGGGCGGCAAGCACGGCGTAGGCCGGGTGGACATGGTGGAGAACCGGTTTGTGGGGATGAAGAGTCGGGGAGTGTATGAGACACCCGGCGGGGCGATCCTGCACTTTGCGCATCGGCAGATGGAAAGCCTGACGATGGATCGGGAGGTGATGCACCTCCGGGACAGCCTGATCCCGCGGTACAGCGAACTGGTGTATTACGGATTCTGGTTTTCCCCTGAGCGGTTGGCCCTGCAGGCGCTGGTGGAAGAGAGCCAAAAGAACGTCACCGGCACCGTCCGGGTGAAGCTGTATAAGGGCGGGATCTATGCGGCGGGCCGCAAATCAAGACTCAGCCTCTATCATCCGGATATCGCAACGATGGAGGCGGACCCGACCCAAGCCTACAACCAGGACGATGCCACCGGATTCATCCGGCTGAATGCGCTAAGGCTGAAGGTGGCGGCGAAGGTGGGGAAGAAAACCTAACGGCGTCTAGCGCCGAAGCTATATCCCTTGGCGGTGCGGACGCCTCGGGTGCGGGTGTGGGCCACGGTGTGGCCCTCTTCAAAAAGAGCGGTGAACTTGTAGGGAAAATTTTCCAGTTTTTTGCGCGGCAGCTTCTGATCGATCAGCCTTTCCACCGCCTCCACGTAAGGAAGCTCTTCCGCCACGAAAAGGGTGAGGGCGTCGCCCTCCTGGGCGGCACGACCGGTGCGGCCAATACGGTGCACGTAATCTTCGGGGTGCTGGGGGACGTCATAGTTGATGACGTGGGTGACGCCGGCGATGTCGAGCCCGCGGGCGGCGATGTCCGTGGCCACTAACACGGGATATTTCCCCGAACGAAACCCGGCCAAGGCCTCGTTCCGTTCACCTTGGGAGCGGTCGGAGTGCATGACGCCCACCGGATGGGGGAGGTGGGTCAGACTGGCGGCGACGCGATCCGCTCCCATCTTGGTCCGGCAAAAGACGATGACGCTCTGGTAGTGGGTCTTTTCCAGGAGAGCGAGAAGGAGCTCATGCTTTTGGTCGGCAGCCACGGGATAAAGGGCGTGGCTGACGGTTTCGGCAGCGGAGCGGCGCAGGCCGATCTCAATGGTCACTGGGTCCCGCAGGACCCACGAGGTCAGCCGTTCGATCTCCGGAGGCACGGTGGCGGAGAAAAAGAGGGTCTGGCGCTTGGAGGGGCAGAAACCGACAATCTTTTTGACGTCAGGAAGGAAACCCATGTCCAGCATCCTGTCCACTTCGTCGAGAACCAGGTGGGTGAGGTGGGCCAAATGGATTTCGCCCTGGTCCATGAAATCGAGGAGCCGGCCAGGGGTGGCCACCATGATGTCGATCCCGCGCTGGATCTGTTCACGCTGGCCACCGTAGCCAACGCCTCCGTAGATCAGGCCAATCCGCAGGCCGGTGTGTTTGGAAAACCTTTTCAGAGCCTCCGCGACCTGGTCGGCCAGCTCCCGCGTCGGTTCCAGAATGAGGGCGCGGAGCCGGCCCGGCTTTTCCAGGTGCTGAAGAATGGGCAGGGCGAAGGCGGCAGTTTTGCCGGTGCCGGTTTGGGCGGAGCCGATCAGGTCCTTCCCGGTCAGGGCGACCGGGATCGCCTGAGCCTGAATGGGGGTGGGTTCCTTGAAGCCAAGCTCCTCCACGGCCTTGAGGATCGCGGGAGCCAGTTGGAGTGAGGAAAATTCCATCGGATAGCCTAACCCGGAAGGGAGGAGGGGAGCAAGGTGGCGGCGACGATCCGGATGGACGGAGAGGTCTGGTTTTTTTAAGGTTTTGGACTGATGAAGACGGCTTATGAGCTTGCGATGGAGCGATTAGCGTCCAAAGAGCCGGAGAGGAGGGTAAGCCCCGAGCAGAAAAAGAAGCTGGCGGAAATCGATGAAACCTACCGTGCGAAGGTGGCGGAACGGGAAACTTTTCTGGGTGCCAAAATCGCGGCGGCCAAGGCCGCTGGCGCCTTGGAGGAGGCCGAGGTGCTGAAAGAGGAGTTGGCCCGGGACCTGAGGGGGATCCGGGAAGAGTGGGACCAGAAAAAGGAAAAGGCCCGCGCCGGGGCCTGATTTGAGCATGAGCGGAAACGGAAGCCTCCCCAAGGAGGGAACCCTGCAGCGGATGTTGCGGGCTTGGGCCCGGATCCTGATTCCAAGGCGCAACCTGGTTCTTTGGATCACGCTGGGGTTGGTGGTGGCGGCGGGAATCCTGACCGGCACCCGGTTGGTCATCCGTAACAGCACCCTGGATCTCATCCGGAAGGATTCGCCGGTCTTTAAAAAGTATCTGGCCTACATGGAGGAGTTTGATGTCCGCGACGAGGTCGTCGTGGTGCTGAAGAGCGACGATCTCAAGGCCAGCCGGAACGCGGCCAACCGGCTGGCGGAAAAACTGAAGACCGAGCGCGGTCTTTCGCGGGTCTACTACCGGCACGACTTCTCCCCCATGGCGGACCGCCTGCTCCTGATGGCGAACGAGGAGCAACTGACCGGCATCCGCCGCCAAATGGAAGAACTGGCCTCCTTGGTGAGGGGGAATAAGCAGGCCCTCAACCTAAACGGCATTCTCGGCGAGGCTTCCTCGAAGTTTAACGATCCCTACCTCCGCAAGTCCTCCAGCTGGCAGGAGTTCATCCCTTTTATCGAGGAGTTTGTGCGGAATCTGAAGCGGTTGGCCAAGGATCTGGAAACCCCCGTGGTGGAGGGGAACGGCATGAAGGGTCTTGGGGAGCTTTCCGAATTTGAGGCCGACTTACTGAAAAACGAGTACCTCAGCCTAGGGGAGGATGGAAAAACCATCTTGATGCTGCTTCGGCCCAGCGTGGAGGAGCAAAAAAGTGCCACCCCTTTTACCGGGGTGATCCAGCGGGTTCGTAAGGTGGTGTCGGAAACCAAGGCAGAATTTCCGAATGTCACGATGGGCGTGACCGGGGAGCCAGTCTTGCTGGACGACGAACTCCGGCAAAGCGAGCGGGATATGATTTTTGCCTCAATCCTTACGCTTACCCTCATCGTCGTGCTGTTTTTCCTGGCTTATGGGGAGTTTGGTCGCCCCCTCATGGCGATTGTGGCCCTGCTGGCGAGTATTGTTCTCTGTCTGGGCCTGACGACCATGGTGATTGGTCACCTGAATATTATTTCCCAGGCCTTTATTGTCATGATCCTTGGGCTAGGGATTGATTTTGGGATCCAGTTTCTGGGTCGGTATGAGGAGGATTTGAGCCGGGGTCAAAGCCCAGCGGAAGCGGTGGAAAACACCATGGCCACCACCGGCTCCGCCCTTTTGACCGGGGGCGGGACGACCGCAGCGGCATTTTACGCGATGTGTTTCAATGATTTCACCGGCTTGACGGAGCTGGGTTGGATTGCCGGAACCGGAGTGTTGTTGGCGCTCGCCGCGAGCCTTTCGATTCTGCCCGCCCTGCTACTGTGGCGGGACCGGCGGGGGACGGGTGTGAAAGTGGCCCAAATGTTGCGTTTTGGTTTTGGGGAAAAGCTGGACCGAAAACTGACCTTCCATCCGTACCTGGTCCTCGTTGGGGCGGCGGTGCTCTGCTGGCTGGCCTGGCAGAAGGCCCGGCAAGTGACTTTCGATTACAACCTGTTGCATCTGCAAAACCCGGAGATGGAGTCGGTCCAACTCACCCGGGAACTGTTGGATACCGGGAAAGGCTCGGTGATCTACGGAGTGGCCATCGCGGACAGCGTCGAGCAGGCCGACCGCATGGCCGCCGAACTGCGCGAAAAGTCGGCCGTGAGCAAAGTCCGCACCCTGGGGGATTTCGTGCCGCGCGACCAAAAGAAACGCCTGGAGGAGGTGGGTCGGATTGCGAAGGTGGCGGGGGAGATCACCCTCGGGACCGGTTCAGAGCAGGGGGTGGATGTGGCCAAGGCCAAGAAAGATCTCGAGTTTCTCCTGGAATCCTCGCAAGAGGGGGCGAAGCAGGCCAAGTCCTACATCGGCCTATCCAAGCGGGCCCGGCAGGCGGTGGAGACCTTTGAAAAACTAATTCCGCCGCTGGAGCGGGCCGTGGCCGCTTTGGATAAACTCGATCCGGAGGAAGCCAAAAAGAGGCTGGAGCGGCATCAGGTGAGGTTGGTGGGAGGCATTGCCCAGAACCTCGGTTGGCTCAAAACCCAGCGGGGGGATCGGGCCGTGACCACGGAGGACCTTCCGCCGGAGCTCAAGCAACGGTATCTCTCCAAAAACGGAAAGGTCCTGATCGAAGTGGAGCCTTCCGTGGATGTGTGGGAACGGAAACCCACTGAGGAGTTTGTCGGGCAGTTGCAGTCCGTGGCGCCGGACGCGACGGGCACGCCGGTGATGAACCTGGAGTATATCGATCTGTTGATGGAGAGCTACGTGCAGGCCGCCTTTTATGCGGCTGGCGTGGTGCTGGTTTTGATCTTTTTGCTTTTCCGGAGAGTCAAGGACGTGTTGCTGACGCTCTTGCCTCTCGCCATCGGGGTTCTTTGGATGTTTGGTTTGCTGGGGGTGTTTCGAATTCAGCTGAACCCGGCCAACATTGTCACCTTGCCGATGGTTTTGGGGATCGGCGTGGCCTTTGGGGTGTATGTGGTGGCCCGCTACCGCGAGGAAGGGAAGGTTCGCATCTTTGAATCCAGCACGGGCAAGGCGGTCATTTTATCCGCGTTGACGACGTTATTCGGCTTCGGCTCGATGCTGATCGGTGAATATCGTGGCCTGGTCAGTCTGGGGATGGTGATGAGTCTGGGCGTTCTCTGTTGTCTGGTCAGCGCCGTGGTGATCCTTCCCCAAATCCTCTCCCTCTTTGACCGCTCCCTGGGCGAGGAAGAGCGCGATCCGGGGCCTTAAAACTCGAAACGATAGGGCTGGAGCCGGGCGGCCAGCTCCTTGAGCACGCGATCCTCGTCGGCCCGGTCCTTGGCGCTGAAGGTAACGCTGAAGCGCACGTTGGCACCCGCTTCGTCCCAAGGCACGGTGGAGACAAGCTGTTCCTCGATCAGCCACTTGGAGAAAGCTTCTCCATTCTCAAAGCTAACCGTTTTTACGTTTTGAGCCGACTTGGGCGCGCGGGTGTAGAGAAAAAAGGAGCCGGCGGGTTTGTCGGCGGCGAACCCGGCCTGCCGGAGTACCTTGACCAGGCCGTCCATCCGGCGGCTGTACTTGGCGGAGGTGTCCCACGTGATCTTGGGATTTTCAAAGGCTGTGGCAGCGGCGTGTTGAACGGCCAGAAACTGGCCGGAATCAGTGTTGTCCTTGATGTCGGCATAGGCCTTCACCAGCAGAGGGTGGCCGACGACAAAGCCGCAGCGCCAGCCCGTCATATTGAAGGCCTTGCTGACGGTGTGGAGTTCCAGCCCGACCTCCTTGGCTCCCGGAGTGGAGAGAAAGCTGAGCGGCTTGCCTTCAAAAATCAGCGCGGTGTAGGCGGCGTCGTGAATCACGACGATTTCTTCCCGCTGGGCAAACTCGACCACCTCGCGGAAAAACTCTGCGGTGGCGGAGGCTCCGGTCGGGTTATTGGGGTAGTTGAGGACCAGAACCTTGGCCTTGTCCAACGTCGGGCGGGGAATGGATGAAAGATCCGGCAGGAATCGGTTTGGTGCGCTCAACGGAAGGGCATGGACGACCCCGCCATAATACGTGGCGTGGGTGCCAAAGACGGGATAACCGGGCGTGGTCATGAGCACGACGTCGCCGGGATCGATGAGCGCGGCGGGCAGAATGGAGAGGGCGGCCTTGCTGCCGATGGAGTGGCAGATTTCCGTGTCCGGGTTGGCCTCCACCCCGAAAACCTCCTTCATATATTTTGCGGCAGCAGTCTTGAGACGGGGGCCACCGTTGTCGGCGTAGCCGCGGTTCTCCGGTTTGGCGGCCTCGAGGGAAAGGGAGGAGACCACCCGCGGGTCCGCCATGGAATCCGGTTCTCCGACGCCAAAGTCCAGGAGTTCCTTGCCCGGATGGGCGGCCAGGGCTGCCCGCTTGGCCCGCTTGATGCGCTCAAACTTGTAGATGGGGGCCTCCTTCAGGCCGTATCCCGGGCCACCGATCCGATGGGCGAAGAGGTTGTGAAGGTAGGTCATATTTTTGTAAGCTTCGACGGCCGTGAAGATTATGACAAAACCCGCCCAAATGCAAAAGGCCAGCTGGGCGTGGAAGAGGAAGGGACTTCAGGTGGCGCTGGTTCCGACCATGGGGGCGCTGCATGAGGGGCATCTCGCCCTGATTCGGCGGGCCGCCACCTTGGCAGACCGGGTGGTGGTCAGTGCCTATGTGAACCCCACCCAATTTAACTCCAAGACCGACCTACAGCGGTATCCCCAAGCCCCTCGCCGGGATGCGGCCTGGGCCAAGCAGGCGGGGGCGGACGTTCTTTTCCGGCCGAGAAACCTTTATGCCAAGGATGCCTCCACTTGGGTGGAGGAGACGGACTGCTCCCGGGGTCGATGTGGGAATCGGCGGCCAGGTCATTTCCGGGGGGTAGCCACCGTGGTGGCGAAACTTTTGAACCTGGTGCAGCCGAATCTTGCGGTTTTTGGGGAAAAGGACCGCCAGCAGTGCGAGGTCGTCGAACGGATGGTGCGGGATCTTTTTTTGCCAGTACGGATTATCCGGCATCCGGTGATCCGGGAGAGGGATGGGTTGCCCCGCAGTTCCCGAAATCGGCGCCTGACGCCGGCCCAACGCCGCTTGGCAGGGCAGTGGTCCCGGGCCCTGGCGGAGGCTGCCCATTCAGGCCGGACTAAAGCAGTGAAAGCATATCGGAGCAGGGCGGCGAAAATCGCGGGGCTCCGTCCGGAGTATGCCGAGCTTGCCGGGGGGCATCTTCACGCGGCCGTCCGGGTGGGTGGGGTGCGGCTGATTGACCATCGGCCCTGCGGGAGGTCCCGATGATCAGGAATCTTTTGCTTGGGCTGATGCTTCCGGCGGTGCTCTCGGCCAATGAAAATTGGGAGGTGGCGAGGATTGGCCGAGTCGACTATGTCACCCTGGATTCCTTCAAAAAATTTTATGGGCTGAGGGGGCCCACGGAAGTGGATCCGGAGCGTTCGTTTGACCTCTCCTCTCCAACAGGCTCGATGAACATGAAGGTCGATAGCCGGGAGATGCGCTGGAAGGGGGCTCGCTATTGGCTGAGCCACGCCGTTCGGCAGGCGGAAGGGGTCACCCTGATTCCAAAGGTGGATCTCTTGAAAACCTTTGACCCCCTGTTACGCCCGAATGCGGAAATCCCCAAGCGGCCCCTTCTGGGTGTGGTGGTGGATCCGGGACACGGGGGTGGAGACTATGGCACCCGCGCCGCCCGTGGTTTGAGTGAAAAAGCGGCGAATCTGGATGTTTCCAAACGTTTGATTCGCCTACTGGAAAATGCGGGGATTCCGTGGGTGCTAACCCGGACCAAGGACCGGTATGTGGACCATGGCGCGCGGTCTGCGTTGGCGGATGACCGCCCTGGGTACATTTTTGTCAGTATACATTTTAATGAGGATTCGAGTCGGGATACGGAGGGGTGGGAGACCTATTGCCTTTCCCCGCAGTATGCGCCCTCGACCTCCTCCGGGGGTACCCTGCGCGGCGACGAACGCGAAAGCTGGCCGGGCAATGAGTTTGATCACCATAACTTCCTGCTGACCCAGGCGATTCACCGGGCGGCGGTGTTGGCTAAAACCAATGCCCCGTCCGACCGCGGTTTGAAACGGGCCCGGTTCAAGGTCCTGCGGTTGGCCCGCGCGCCTTCGGTTCTCGTCGAGGGAGGATTTATGTCGAATCCTAGGGAAGCGGCGTTGATGAAAACCGAAGCGTATCGCCAGCAGATCGCCCAATGGGTGTTCGAAGGGATTCAGGTCTACAAACGATCCCAAGAAATGCCGGCGGACCCGGCGCGGCTCAAGCTGGCTGCGACTCCCGCCGACACCAACGGATCCCCGGGTGCTGTTGCCGCGCCAGCGGCTGTCAAATTGGATGAAGTCCCTTCATTTCGCCCTAAAACCAATGGCGTGACTGATCCTTCCAGAACCGTTTCCACGGTTTCCCCGGGTTCCACCGCAGCGCGAGGGTTGGAGTCGGAAGTTCCCGGCTTCCGTCCCAGGACCAACGTGCCGACCGCCCAAGCGGCCATACCGGTAAAAGCAGCTGCCAAAACCAAGGAGCCCGAGGTTCGTAAGGCCGAGGCGGTCGAGCCGGAGGTTCGGCGGGCGTTGCCGGTGGAACCAAGGAAGGGGGAGTAGACAAATGCCCTGGGGAGTTTTTGATTCCGGAATCGGGGGACTGACGGTGGTTCGGGCGTTACGCGCGGCCTTTCCCCGGCGGGACATTCTTTATGTAGGGGACACCGCCCGGGTTCCCTATGGAAACAAATCGGCCGAGACCGTGCAGACCTACAGCCGTGAGATCGTGGATTTTCTTGAGACGCGGGGTGCGGAGCGAATTGTCGCGGCCTGCAACACGGCTTCGGCCCTGGCGGTGGGGATCTTGGCTCGGACGCGAAAATTGCCGATCCACGGGATGATTGAGTCCGGGGTGGTGGCGGCGTTGGCCGCGGGGGATGGGCCCGTTGGGGTAGTCGGCACCCCGGCGACCATTGCGAGCGGGGCGTACCAGCAGGCGTTGGCCCAAGCACGACCCGGGCTCAAGGTCGTCGCCCAGGCTACCCCGTTATTCGTGCCCCTGGTGGAGGAGGGATGGTTGGAAGGGGAGGTGACTGAGAAAGTGGCCCGGCACTATTTGGAGCCGCTGATGAGGGAAAAAATCCGGGTCCTCGTCCTGGCCTGCACCCACTATCCACTTTTGAAGGGTGTGCTGGGCCGGGTATTGGGGCCGGGCGTAATACTGGTTGACTCCTCCGAGGCTTGTGCTCAGGCCCTTAAATCAGCGGAAGGTGGTCAAGAGGAGAAGGGCGAGTTGAGAATTTTCCTGACCGACGAGCCCGGTCCCTTTCTTGGAAGGGTGGAGAGTTTTTTCGGGAAGGGCTCAGTCGCGTCGGTGGAACGCATCCATTTACCGCATTCGTAGTTGCGCTGGTCGTTTACGTTTACGCTTACGAAAGTATTGAGCTTTGAATTATCCGTAATCGTAAACGTAAACGAGGAGCTTAGGGGTGATCGAAGAACTTTTATTCTTCAAAAGCTGAGTTCCAGGCCGGGGGAACGCGCAGGGAAATCAGCTCGGTTTCACCGGAGGTTCGGCGGACCTTGAAGCGCAGGGATTCTCTTTTCTTGGCCACCGTCTCCCGCTCTTTTCGGTACCGTTCGGCAAATTCCACCAAGGAAGCGCCCGCCGGCTGGCCGGCCATCTCCAGCAGGACATCTCCGCCCCGGAAGCCGGACTTCTCTCCCCGGCCTCCCTTGAGGACGGTGAGGATGCGGAGGGAGTCGGCACCGGCGACGATGCAGAGTCCATCCGGAAAATCGGGAATTTCGAGGGGCGGCGGGGAGATGCCTGCCGGAGGTTCAAGGACGATCCGGAGGTTGGCCGGGGTGGAGATTTCCAAGGCCCGGCGGAACTCGATCGGGTCGGTCCAGACCGTCTCGTAGGCGCGTTGAAGCATCCGGCGCTCCGTCTCGGTCATCAGCCCCTTGGTGGTGACTTTGGGAATCTCCCGGGAATAAGCCCCTTCGTCCACCCCGCGCCGGTTTTTCTTTTCTTCCTCGCCGATGGTGGCGGGGCGGAAGATGGTGCGGAGGACGGTGCCGGCGGGGAGCACCTTCTCGGCGGAGATCAGGACATCCTGGGAAACCACCACGCGGTCGTTTTTGGACTCCAAGGGGAAGGAAAGACCCAGGGGCGGGTCCATTTTCGGGTCCCATTCCGAGGCAAGGAGGGGGGCGGAGAGGAAAAGTCCGGTCAGAAGGAGGCCGAAGGGGCGCTTGGGCAGACGGTCCATCTGTGGTAGTATTGCCAAATTGACGGGGGCGTCACGGTTTCGATTCAAACCGGAAGCGACCTGCGGCAAGCCGAGGGCCCGGATTGGTTGGCCTCGTTAAAAAGCCGATCCAAAAATTAAAAGCTAACAACGAGTTGGCTCTCGCGGCCTAAAGCGCCGTGACGTTGCCCCTCCGACCCCGGCTAGGGGGGAGCAACGTGTTTGCCGGGCTGGGGAAAGGGTGAGCGACCGACCTTTTCCCCGGAACCAACGTGGTGGCTACGGACGACGGGCCGGTGGCAGGGCAACCGGCGTCCCGACAATCAACCTGCCAACAAGCTTGTAGATGCGGGTGGTAGCTGGTTTGAAGACGTGGGTTCAACTCCCACCGCCTCCAATTGACAAAAATTATCCACTGGAGAGATTGGGGAGGATGTTAGGCCCCAACCGGGACAAGAGGCTGCAACGGCGGCAGGAGGCGGATGATTTCCGGAGGATTTTTCAGCCGCTTTCGCTGGCTTTTGGAGTCATTGGAATCCTGTTGTTGTCGTGGGTGGGGCTGACCTTGTTGGAAGGGCAACCGGTGAGGAGGGACCTAGCCGGGGCGGGGCTGACCCTGCTCAGTTTCCCGGTGCTAGTTTTTTTCTTCCGGTGGGGCCGCGGGCATTTCCGCAAAGAGCTGCACCGCTAAAGCGGTAATCCTGACCCGTCAGGGCAGGTTATCGGGGTTCGAACTGGTATTATCCCACATATAGCGCATGACGCCGTACTTGTGGGAGTCCGTCAGCATTCCAAAGGCCAGATCAACCGTATTGAAAGTTTCCAGGGTGTCGGGATTGGTCCAGCTACCGCGGTAGCGCCAGAGGTGTGGGGAAAGCTCCTCATCTGGACCCCGCCCCATGTACGCGCGGACCTCCTCCTTGCTCATGGTATCCGTCGCCGCTTCAAAGCGCTTCACCTCCTTGGCGGGCTCGGCCGAAAGCGTGACGATCGAAGCCAGCAAAGCCATGATGAAAAGATGCCTGCGCATGAGAAAAAAGTAGGAACGAAGGCCCGTCTCGTCGAGACCGCTCTCGCTTTTTTTCTGTTGGGGGGGGCAACTGCCGGGGCACAACTCCCGGAGGGCGAGGGAGCTCCTTTGCCGGAAAGGGAGCGAATGGAGGAGGCGATTGCCGAACCATCAGGACCGCCCCCGGAGGCCTCCCTTCGGCTCACTGGCTATATCGATGCCACCTATGTTTACAACTTTGGGCCGGGACAGGCGAAAAACCCCCTGGCGTTTCCAGCCGATACGGTGCCCAAGGGAGATTTTAACCTCAGTGCCCTATGGCTGCGGTTGGAGAAGCCCTTGGTTCGGGAGAGTCAGGAGGTCAGCGCCGGATTCCAGTTTGGGGTCATGCTGGGGGAGGATGCCACCTACTACGCGGCGAATCCAAGCACTACCCCCAATGGCCCGAACAGTAGCTCGCTGTACGTGGCGGAAGCCTTTGGCAAGATTTGGGTCCCGGAAGCCCAGATGGAGTTGTGGTTTGGGAAATTTCAAGCGGTCATCGGCTACGAGACGATTTGGCGGCCCGACAATCCCCATATCACGTTTGGAATTGATGACGCGTTCATGCCGTTGGACAACCTTGGTTTTCTGGCGATTTTTTCTCCGGAAGAATTTTTTGATATCGGATTTGGCTTGGCCAACACTTCGGGGGAAGCGAACGACACGAATCTCGAGACGTTCGGCGATGAATACAGCCTGATTTCCTACCTGGTGGTGGAGAGCCCGGCGGAGAACGCAAGGTTGCAGCCCGGGATCTATGTGGATCCCTGGGGTCAGCATGCAGGGAACGCCCGGGTGGCCATCAATCAGGATTTTTACTACTCCTGGAACGTGCTGGGAGAGTGGAGCCCCTTGGTCACGGAACGGGCCTGGACCCTGGCGTTTGAGGTGACGGGTGGTTCAGGCACGGGAGATCGGAGTTCCCCCCTCGATCTCGAGCCCCCCACAACATTTGCTTCGGTAGGGCTTTATTCAACGTGGATGGTGACAGAGTCAATTTCGCTGAACGGGCGGGCGGAATATATGCACACCAGCAATAACGCTTTTACGCTGTCTTCCCGGACCAGCGGGGGTGACTATTGGGACTATACGCTGACTTTGGGCGTAAAGATCACCGATGAATTGGTGTGGCGCGGGGAGGGAAGGTATCAGTGGGGAGCCGAGATGATGACGCCGACGGCCGCAGGACTCTGGACCGTGGCGACGGAGATCTTCTACCGCTTCTGACCCCCTGCCCAGATTTTCACCCGTTGCAGAACGTCGGCCACCGAGATCTTTTCCATCCGGCCGGGGCGGTGAGTGAAAGTCATGAGCGGGGTTTCCCCCGGGTCATGAAAGGCATCGACGAGAAGCCGTGAATCCTGTCGCCAAGGGCCGACACGGGCGGGACTGTTGTAACCGTAGAGTCCGATGACGGGCCGGCCGAGGGCGCCGGCAAGGTGGAGCGGGCCCGTGTCGGGGGAGACCACCAGATCGCATCCGTCCAGAAGAGCCACCAACCGACGGAGCCCGGAGCCCAGGGCATTCACGGGGGGATGACGGCACTCCGCGGCCATCTTTTGCCCGAGGGCGGTTTCCCGGGGGGACTGGGCGCCGACCAGGATGGTGGTAAGGCCGAAGTCCTGATGCAGACGGTCGTTCAACTCGACCCATCGCCCGGGCAACCAATCCTTTTTGGGATTACTGGTGCCAGCAACCAAAGCCACGCGGGGACGGGGGAGGGCACGAAAGAACTCCTCCTGCCACGCTCGTTCTTCCGGCCAGGGGCCGAGGTTCCATTCGACGGGTTCGCGGGGGATTTGGAGGTAATCGAGAAACTCGAGAAAATGTTCCTGCACGTGGTTGACGGGCTTTCGGGGAAGGTGGCGGTTGTTGACGAGCCAGTTGAATTCCCGGGCGCGGGCGGGATCCAGGCCCACCTTGGCGGGAGAGCGGCATAAGGCGGTGAGGACAGTGGCCTTGAAATAGCATTGGAGATCAAGAACCACATCGAAGGGACGTTCCCGCAACTGCAGGGCCATCTGGACAAAGCCAGCGAGTCCGGCCCGGCGGCGGAACAGAAGGACCTCATCCACGGCGGGATGGCCTTTCACCAGGGCAGCCCCAGCGTCCTGCAGGAGCCAAGTGATCCGTGCCCGAGGCCGGGCGCGCTTGATGGCGTTCACCACGGGCAGGGCGTGGACGACATCGCCGACGGCGCTGAGGAGAACAATGCAGACGCGGGGCTCGGTGGGTAGGGTCATTTCCGGGGAAAGAGCTCCTTCCATAGTTGGGGAACTTCTGCCTCCGACCAGCCCAGATCGCCGTGGCGGGCGCGTTTGAGGAGGGAGCGGAGAAGCCGGTTGCGGTTGGCGGTGTCGACGGCAACTGTGTCGGGCTCCTCAAATCTGACGGCATCGACATCCAGCAGCCAGGCGGTCCAACCTCCGCGTGGGGCGGACGCCAAGAGGATATTCCGGGCATTCAGATCGGGATGGCGGACACCTTGGCGCCGGCAGTCGGCCAGCAGCTGGCGAACCGCGGAAAATATCTTGGACCGTTCCCCGGGCCCTGGGCGGGAGGAAAGCAAATCAGCCAGGTCTTTGCTTTGGGGGATGAAGGAGGAGACAATTTCCAAACGGTAAAAAGGCCCGGCGGGATAAAAAAGAGCGGCCTGAATCCTGGGTGTGCGGATACCCATTTTTGCGAGGCGGGCAGCTCCCTGAATTTCCCGGAGGGCGCGAGATGGGCCGAAATAGAGATCACGGGCCAAGCGGCCCCACCCTCCGCCGTGGAGACAAGGTCGGACCACCAGGGTGCCAAGACCTGGAAAGGGGGCTGAGACCACCGTGCCCCGACCGATGAAGCGGCGGGAATCCGGATGGCGGCTGGTCACCTTGCTTAAAGGAAGGCCGCCATCCGCCCGTTTCCAAAAAGTAAGAAGGGGTTTCTTGGCCTCTACTCTTATCCAGGCAGGCCCGGTGGGGAGGTTCTCGGGTTGGAAGCCCTGGGGAGCGGTGAGGTTCATGGTTGAAAAGGGGGGAGAGTCAGTGCGGGGGCGGGATTTTCCCCGGCCTCCAACTGCTTAAGAATGGTCGGGGTTGTCTTGCCTGAAAGTTCTGAAAACAGATTCCGAAGATAGGCAGCGGGTTTGCTGGCTTGGGCTGAATCCAGGCGGGCGTCCCGAATGGCCCGGGAAATGGCGTCGCTGGGTTGGACCCCTTCCTGGCGGAGGTGGACGAGGGCGGCCAGGGCTTGGCGGGCTAAAACCGAACCTTGGGATCCGGAGAGTTTTTCCGGTGCAAGCGCCGCGGAAAGCACCTTGATTTGCTCCTCGATTCTTTGGCGCCGCCGGGACTCCTCCGCCATTTCCTGCATGCGTCGCTGGGCGGAGGCGTCGATGTTGGCTTGGGAGGGGACGGCCTGAGCCTGGGCGGTTTCCCGCAAAACCGTCAGAAGTCCAACGATCCCAAAAATGGCCAGTGTCTTAAGGCTGAATCTGAATGATGGTGTAACGGACATTCAGGCCGTCCAATCGGTTGATCCCGGTATTTTGGGTGATATCCAATCTCTGAGAGGCGGTCATGCTGGTGATGATGGCGGCGTTTCCCTTCCGGGCGCGGACCCCGAGCGCAATCCTATTCTGGGCTTCTGGTTGGGTAACGTTCATCAAGCTCTCATTCGCGATGGTGGTGTAGGCGTTGGTAGGACTACCCTTTTTCCATATCTTGATGCCTTGGATCTCGACCACCTCCTCGGCGGGGGAGGCTTTTTCCTCCGACCAGAGTCTGGTTTCGGGCAGAGCGATGAGGAGAAGGGCGAGAAAGATCGTTTTCATCCACCCACCATAGGCTTCGGGGAGGGTAGAATCGAGTCGCGATTTCCCATGGGCGGGGCTAATGCCGTGGAATGAAAAAAACAAAAACCCTGCGTTTACAAACGGATCCCATGACCCAAGCCCTCCTGGCCCTGGTGGCCGCCGGCCTTTGGTGGCACGCCTTTCAACCGGTGGGAGGGAGTCGGGCTCATGCGGATGGCCCCACCAAAGTGGATGTGGTCTCTGTGGGGGGAGAAAAACTCAACCTGGTGAGCCAGGCGGATATTCAGTCCGAAGAGGCGGACTCTTACAAGCGGCAGGGACTGCCGGTGACGATGGTCAATACGCGGTAAGAGGGTTTAGTTCCCGTGGGAATGGCCGCCCGACCGATGACCCCGGTTGCGGCGGCGGCGGTGACGTCGCCGATGGGAATGGGGAGTCGGTCGCCGGCGCGGCGTGAGCTTGCGGGCCACGTGGCTGACGGCCTGCACCAGCTCCTTGGCCATCCAGCTGACGGCGGAGAGAACTTCGCCCAAGGGAAGACGGGGCAGAATCCGGCGGCCCTGCTGGATGCCGTGTTTGCCTTCCCGGGAGGCGCGTTTTTCCAGCGCATGATCCACCTCATGCCCGATCCGGCGCGCCTCCTCGACAGCTTCACGCATGGAATAGACGAGGCAGGGAATCGGGTTGTCGGGCCACTGCTGGAGATGAAGGCGATGGGTAGAATGGTGGCGAACCCCGTAACGGCCCCCGGGTTTGCCGAGATCCGGATGGCCCTCTCCGGCGTGGATCAGGACAACCGCGACCTTGGGCTGGTGACCGTAACCCTGGCGAATCATCTCCGCGGCGGAGCGGAGTTGGCGGGCGGCGCGGTTCACGGCGGAGACGGAGCCCAGGCCGCTTAATTTGAATTCAAAGACTGCGGACGGGTGGCCGTGGGAAAAAGCCACGGCATCAAGTTCCCGGAAGCGATATCGCCCACGAAGGTGGTCCCCCATTTCCGGATCCTGGTAACGAAGGATCCGGCGATCACCCAGTTCAAATTGGCGGGAAAGGAGGGAGCGCACGCCGAATTCGGCGGCGGCACTGATGATGGAAAGGGCGGCGGGCTCGATGCGGACTTTGCCGGTGCGTTCCCGTTCCCGGCGCCGCCGGATGGCGAAGCCCTCTGACCAGCGGAGATACTCCCGGTCATCGGGATGGACGAGCTCGGGCTTGCCGTAATCGGGCGCCGGGGATTGGGGGTGGGCGTTCAAGCAGAGCTTTTCACGGCTTTTTGGCGCCAACGACGCAGCAGAGTCCGGCGTTGCACAGGATGAGGGCGAGGGTTCCGCTCCAAAACCACTCTCCTCCCGTCACAAATTTCCGGTGGGCGGCCCAAGCAAGAAGGGAAAGGCCGGCCCCATTGAGGAGAAGGCCGAAAATCACCGAGAAAAGCCAACGAACCATGGATAACAAGGTAAGGGGAAGCGAACTCCGTGCAAGATCGGCGACAGAAGCGGGATTGACCGAAAGGAGAAAAAAAGGGATTCTGTAAGTTCATGAAATTCGGAGACATCGAAAAGATTTTGGGGGCCGACGCCAAGGGCCTGCTGGGGCACTCCTGCAAGACGATCGACAAGGCCCGTCTGCACCTGCCTGGGCCGGACTTTGTGGATCGGGTCTGGCGGGACAGCGACCGTTCCATCAGCGTCTTGCGCAACCTGCAGACCACGTTCAACCACGGGCGTCTGGGTGGAACCGGATACCTATCGATTCTGCCGGTGGACCAGGGCATCGAGCACTCCGCGGGTGCCTCCTTTGCGCCGAATCCCGACTACTTCGACCCCGAGAACATTGTGAAGCTGGGCCTGGAGGGGGGATGCAATGCCGTAACCTCCACGCTCGGTGTGCTGGGAGCCGTGGCCCGGAAATACGCCCATAAAATTCCGTTCGTTCTCAAGATCAACCATAACGAGCTTTTGACGTATCCCAATCTGGCGGATCAGAAGTTGTTCGCCGGGGTGAAGCAGGCCTTTGACATGGGAGCGGTGGGGGTGGGTGCGACCATCTATTTTGGCTCGCCCGAATCCGGACGACAGATTGAGGAAATCTCACGTGCCTTCGCAGTCGCCCATGAACTGGGGATGTACACGATTCTCTGGTGCTATCTGCGGAATCCGGCCTTCAAAACCAAGGAAAGGGATTATCACCTTTCCGCCGACCTGAGTTCCCAAGCCAACCACCTCGGTTCAACTATCCAAGCCGACATCATCAAACAGAAGCTTCCGGAGAACAACGGCGGGTATAATGCTCTGAAGTTGGCGGGGAGTGACTACGGGAAGACCGACCCGCGCATCTATTCCGAACTGACTTCCGATCATCCGATCGACCTATGCCGTTACCAGGTGCTGAACTGCTTTGCCGGCCGGGCCGGGCTGATCAATTCCGGCGGGGCCTCGGGCAAGAACGACATTGCCGAGGCGGTGAAGACTGCGGTGATCAACAAGCGGGCGGGTGGCATGGGACTGATTTCCGGGCGCAAGGCCTTCCAGAAGCCGTTGAAGGAGGGCGTGGAGATTTTGAACGCCATCCAGGACGTCTATTTGGCCAAGGAAGTCACCATCGCCTGAAGATGCCTGCGCGGGTCTGGTGCTGGACGCCCAACCCTGTTCTCGAGATCAAGTTCACGCACGGCCGTCGGCTTGTTTCCGCCGGCGGAAAGGCGCACAACGTGGCGCGTATCCTCTGTGGCTGGGAGGAGCCGGCTATTTCCTTGGTGGCAAAAGCGGGAACGGAGTGGCGGCAGGCCGCCCGACGGAACCGGGTGCCGATCCGGGAGATTCCCATCCGCTCGGTCGCCCGGACGGGTTGGGCCTTCGTGGAAGCCCCGGGGCAGCGTTTGGATTTCTTTACGGAAGACCCCCGTTGGAAAAGTGCCGACTGGAACCGATGCACGAATTTTTTTCGTCGGAACATCCGGAAAGGGGATTGGCTGGTGGTGGCGGGCAGCGTGCCGACCGGTGTCCGGATAGGGTGGTGGCGGACTCTTTTTCTTACCCTGAAGAAAAAAGGCGCGCGGATTCTTATTGATGGCAAGGGACAACTCCTGCGGGAGGGGTTGGAGGCAGGAGTGGAATGGGCCAAGGCCAATCAGGAGGAGGCGGAGGAGACCGTAAAGAGGAAGGGTGCTCGTCGGTGTCTGGAGGCGATGGGGATTCTCTCCCGCAACCGGAGTTGTCTTCTGATCACGCAGGGATCCAGGGGTCTCAGCATAAAAGTGGGGAGAAAAATATTGGCGGTGCCTGCGCCAAGAATCCGTTTATGGGATGCCACCGGCTCGGGGGATGCGGTGACGGCCGCCTTGATCGATGGGATCGGCAAGGGTTGGGAGATGGAAAAAATCGCCGGATTTGCGGTTTGGGCGGGCTCGGAGAATGCCGCACGGCGGGATGAAGTGGCCTCGAGGTTGAAGAAGTGAGGGGTTTTTGCCTAGGTTGATCTTATGGGAAGACAGTGGCTCCATGCGAAACGCGAGGTCGCCTCGCTCAAGAAGTCGAAGGCGACCAGTAAGTACGTGCGCGAAATCACTCTGGCGGCGCGGCAGGGTGCAGATCCGGCGCTGAACGCTCGTCTTGCGACCGCACTGGACCGGGCTCGCAAGGAGAGCGTGGCCAAGGACGTCATCCAGCGGGCAATCGAGAAGGGGTCGGGCGCTGGGGCCGGCAAGGATTCCCTCGAGCATATGGTGTTTGAGGGCTACACCCCGCATAAGGTGCCGGTGATCGTGGAGATCTACACCGACAACCACAACCGGACGGCGCCGGAAATCCGGGTGTTGTTCAAGGCAGGCTCGCTCGGCTCCTCCGGCAGCAACCGATTCCTTTTCGACCAGGTTGGCATTGTGGAGGCGCACCATCCCCAGGCCGACAACGACCGCGAGACTGCCGCGATCGAGGCCGGGGCCAATGAGGTGGAGGCGCTCACCTCGGAGCAGAATGATGACATTCCCGAAGGAACCTGTGGAGCGAGGTTTCTCACGGAACGCTCCGCCGTCCATAGCGTGACGGACTGGCTCAAGAAGAACGGATGGGCGATCGTGACCAGCGAGTTGGGCTATGTCCCCAAGAACTATCCCGACCTGAAGGATGAGCAACGAGCCGAAGTGGGTGCTTTTCTCCAAGCGTTGGAAGACCACGACGACGTGCATCGCGTCTGGGCCGCCGTCCGCTAACCATGCGCCGCTCCGGTCGGGCGGTGGCCAAGCGCGATCTGCCCTCGAAAACCTGCGCTCGTTGCGGGCGACCTTTCACGTGGCGCAAGAAGTGGGCGCGCGACTGGGAAAATGTGAAGTTCTGCAGCGATGCCTGTCGCCGGGGTGTCACCCCTCCAGGACCTGGCGCCGCTCTCCCGGGCTGAGTTCCTTCCAGTTTCCGGGAGCCAGGCTGCCGAGTTCCAGTCCGCCGATTTTGATCCGGATCAGGCGCAGGGTGGGGTGGCCGATGGCCGCGGTCATCTTGCGAACCTGGCGGTTTTTCCCCTCCGTAAGCTCCAAACCGATCCAGCAGTCCGGAACGCTCTTGCGAACACGGATCGGGGGTACCCTGGGCGCCACCGTGGGCTGGGGATCCAGCCACCAAGCCCGGCAGGGAAGGGTTTGGCGGCCTTCGATCACCACACCTTGGGAAAGTGTTTGCAGGGAATCGGTGGTTGGAATTCTTTCGATCTGGGCCCAGTAGGTGCGACCGTGGCCTTTTTCTGGATCGAGCAGTCGGCTATTCAGGCCGGGCTCGTCACTCAGAAGGAGAAGCCCTTCTGAGTCCGCATCGAGGCGGCCCAGGGGGTAGACTAGTCTGGGAAAGCTGAATTCAGCCAAGGTGCGGTGAGGGGATCCGTCCGGGGTGAACTGGGAAAGAACCCCATAGGGCTTGTGAAAGGCCAGTAGCACGACTGAACCTATCCATCGGAGGGTTGCCCGGCCAAGCGAAGTTGCCCAAGATTCCTTAATGGAAATCCAACTCATCAGTCCAACCCTTGCCCAGGAACGCCACTCCAAGGGAGAGAGCCTGGCTTTGGTCGACGTCCGGTCGCCGGCGGAGTACGAGGCCGTCCACGCCACGGGGGCCAAACTCTTCCCGCTGGATGCCTTGGATCCAAGGCGGATCTCATCGGAACTGGGAATTTCCGCCCAGGCCCCGGTCCTCTTGCTTTGCGCCGGAGGAAACCGGGCCCGCAAAGCGGCCGAGAGGTTTCATGCTGCGGGCATTCCCCATTGCATCGTGGTGGAAGGAGGAACCAAGGCGTGGGAGGCGGCCGGACTTCCCGTGGTCAGGGGCAAAGGGACGATCTCCATCGAGCGGCAGGTCAGGATCGGAGCCGGCACGATGGTGTTGCTGGGGGTGTTGCTGGGATCGTGGGTGGATCCGCTCTGGTTTTTCCTGAGCGGTCTGGTGGGGGCGGGCCTGATTTTTGCCGGCATCACAGACTGGTGCGGGATGGGGTTGCTGCTGGCCAAGATGCCCTGGAACCAGACGAAGCCCGTTGCCTGCCAGCTGAAGAAATAATTTCTAGGCCTGGGCCTTCAGGAACTTTTCCGCCTCGGCGCGGATCCGGCTTTTGTCGGCCGCCGACTTTTTTTCCCACATCGCCACCATCATGCCGATGCGCGGATTGGAGCGGAACTTGGCGGCGTGTTGGCCGTAGAAGTTCCAGTAAAGGGAATGGAAGGGGCAGGCATCCGGACCTTCCTTCTTTTTCGGGTCGAACCGGCAATTGGTGCAGTGGTTGCCCATCTTTTCCTGGTAGGCGGCCCCGGCCGCGTACGGCTTGGTGGCGAACCAGCCGCCATCTGCGAAGAGAATCATGCCCAGCACGTTCGGCACCATGACCCAGTCGTAGGCATCGAGATACATTTCACTGTACCAGCGCAGTACTGCGGAGGGCTCGTACCCCCCCAAAAGAAAATAGTTTCCCAGGACCATGAGACGCTGGATGTGATGGTTGTAGGCGCGGTCGACGGCCCCATGGACGGCCTGAGAGATGCAGCGCATCTCCGTTTTGCCATCGTAAACCCAGCGGGGCAGGGGGCGGTCGGCCCCGAGGAAGTTCACCTTTTTGTACTCCGGCATTTTCAGCCAGTAGAGGCCGTGGATGAATTCCCGCCATCCAAGGATCTGCCGAATAAATCCCTCGACGGAGTTCAGCGGAGCTTTTCCCTCCCGGTAGGCCTTTTCTGCAGCCTGAATACACTCGAGCGGCGTCAGCAGGCCAAGATTGAGAAAAGGGGAGAGCACGGAGTGGAAAAGAACCGTTTCACCCTCCACCATAGTGTCCTCCCAGGGGCCGAACGGGCCGAGCCGTGTGCGGATGAAGTGTTTCAGCCAATCCAGGGCACCTTCCCGGGTAGCCGGAATCCAAAGATCCGCGGCCTGGCCGGGATGATCCGGGAAACACTTGGCCACGTCGGCAGCGGCCTCCTTGACCACGGGATCTTTATCCAGCGGCGGGAGGGGAGGGATTTTCGGCTTTTCCTTGGCGAATTCGCGGAACGTGCGCCGATTTTGGTCGTCGAGGTTCCAGTCGCCGCCTTCCGGCTGGCCTTTCGGGGTCATCAGGATGTTTTTTTCCGCCCGCAAACGCCGGTAATGGGCTTCCATCAGCAGGTGTTTCTTCCCCTTGGCCCAGGCGGCAAAGTCCTCCCGGGGAACCAAAAACTGGGGACTGCGATGGGTCTGGATTGGTACGCCCAGTTTTTTGGAGAGGGCAGGCAGAGACTGGGCGGTGTCGTACTCGTTGGGATCGAGGAGATGAATCTCGGTGATCTTATACTCTTGGATCCAGGCCTTAAGGACTTCCGGGTACCCGTCTTGGCGCTTTCCGTCGGTGAGCCGGCGGTAAAGAACCTGGTGACCGCTCTTTTTCAGAACGGCGGCATGGTGTCGCATGGCCGCGTAAAGGAGGGTCAGTTTCTGTTGGTGGTAACGAAGATTTCCAGCCCGGGGGGCGGATTCGATCATGCCTACGGCCAGATCCTTTGCGGGAGAGGCAAGCAGAGGGTGATTCGCCAAAAGTTGATCACCGAGGATCCAGATCAAACGCACCCACCCACCCTAAAAGAATCTGCGGGCTTCGAAAGCAAGGAATGGCTTGTTTTACAGAGAGCCGGAGAAAGAATGAATCAATGCTGTCCTTTGTGGAGGAAATCGTTCTCTTGGCCCTGGATGACCAAAAAGGGAAGTTTGTCGATCTGCCCCCGTTGGCGCTGGATCAGGCTCTGGCCGGAGCGGTCTTGCTGGAATTGGCCTTTCAAAACCGAATCGACACCGACCTGACTCACCTGACGCTAGTCAGCGACCAACCCACCGGAAACCGGATGCTGGATCCAGTTCTCAAGGAAATTGCGGCTGCCAAGGACAGAAAAGATGCGAAATACTGGGTGGGCGTCATTGCTGCGGACGGGCAGAAAATCCGGGACGGAGCCCTCGCTAAACTGGTGGAGAAAGGGGTTTTGAAAAGAGAGGAAAAGAAATTCCTTTGGGTGATTCCCGGGCGCCGCTACCCGATGATTCAAAATCAGGAAGAGGAGGAGGTCAGGAAAAGAATCCGTCACGTGGTGGTGGATGGGGCCATTCCTTCACCCCGCGATGTGGTGATCATCAGCCTTGCCAGCGCCTGTCAATTGCTTCGGACGGTTTTCAGTGATGCCGACCTGCTCAAATACAGCCCCCGGATTGCGGAGGTGGCGAAGATGGATCTGATCGGCCGGGCGGTCTCGAAGTCGGTCGCCGAGGTGCAAGAGGCCGTGATGCGGGCCGTTTTGTATTCGGTTTAGTATTTTCCGCAGCCGCAGGAGCCGGGGCCGCACCCATGGCGACTGGGGGGCGGGGAACCTTTGGCCCCGCCCATGATTCCCAGTCCTCCGCTGATCACGCGCCGGACCGGTTGTCCCGTCCTGGGGTGTTGGGTGAGGGGGCGGTCGTTCATCGATTGGCGAACCTCGAACTGCTCCGTCGGGTCACCCGGGTTGGTGGGAATGGTTTCGTAGACGTACGTGGCCACGGGGAAGATTAAATCGGCGATGCGCGGTTTTCAAAGGGAATAGAAGAGGGGGCCGGGTGAAAGGATGGAGGTTTGAAATCATGGAAAAGTGGGCCAAAGTAGGGTCTTGAAACCGGACGATTTCCATTATGCCTTGGAGAATACCAAGGTGGTGATGCCGCCCCAAAAGAGGCTGGAGACCTTCGGGACCACCGTCCTGAATTATCACCTCATCACCGAGGAGATGGATTCCGTGAACCGGATGCGGGTGCGGGAGGGGCGAATTCATGCCCATAAACCCGAGCTGTTGACTCCGGATAAATTTGCCAAGCTGCTCCTGGAGGGTTTTGGGGAGAAAGCGGAGCGCTATGCCGACGCGGTAAGCGAGTTCGCCTCCCAGCTCGCGGTGCTCAAATACGGCTTCACCTTCCGGAAGGACGATGTGCGACGCTATGACGTGACCGGAGCCTTGGTTGAGGTGACGGAACGGGTCCGGGCGGAGGTGGAGTCCAGAAACGATCCGTTAGCTGCCGTGCTGACCGGGGTGGATGACGGTTGGGAGGTGTGCTTATTGAAGTTCGCCCTGGACATGGTGCTGACTTCCGGGAACGAAAATGTCCGGGACCTGAAACACCGGGGACTGCTCTAGCGAACGGAGGCTTGGCCGGCCGTGGAAGCGGGCCGATTTTTTATGAAAGAGGAAACGAAGTCGTGGCTGAAGTGGTCTGCGCGGTTGGTCTTCACGGTGGGGGCGCTTGGATTTCTGGGCGCCAAGCTGGATTGGCAGGAATTTTTCGGAATCCTTCGTCAAGCCAACCCCGGATGGCTGATCGCAGCCTTGGCTGCGTACGGCGGAGTGGTGCTGGTTTCGATAGTCCGCTGGCATCTTTTACTGGAAGTGGCGGGGGCGGCGGTGGGGTGGGGGCGGACGGCCCAACTTGCCGTGGCGGGACTTTTCTTCAACAGCGTTCTTCCCGGGGTGATGGGCGGGGATGTGATGCGGGCGTTCTGGGCAGCTCGGGATGCTCCCCAAGCCCGACCGGCGGCGGTCGTTTCCATTCTGCTTGAGCGGGTGTTGGGACTGGCCGCCACGGTGCTGCTGGGGGCGGCGCTGATCCTGCCTCGCTGGAAGGAACTGAATGAGCATCCAGTGACCCATGCCGGGGCGCTGGCCTTTGTCAGCGTGGCGGGAATCCTGCTGGTGATATTGGTGGTCTTGGGCACTCCGTTTTCGAGCCGACTCCTGGCGGGCGACCATTCGTCGGGATGGAGGAAAGCGGCGGCGGAAGGCGCGAAGGCCTGCCACGTTTGCCTGACCCACCCGGTGGGAGCGGGGGTAGGACTGTTAC
This sequence comes from uncultured Akkermansia sp., assembly GCA_964635945.1. Classification (GTDB taxonomy): domain Bacteria; phylum Verrucomicrobiota; class Verrucomicrobiia; order Methylacidiphilales; family Verrucolacustridaceae; genus Verrucolacustris. The sequence goes on from CAZWQT010000001.1 coordinate 46,208, forward strand.
TGAGTCTGACCTCGCAGGCCTTGTTGGTGACCCTTTTCTTTACGGTGGCGGAGGCGATGGCATTACCGGCCAACTTCTGGCAGTTGGCCTCCGTGCTGCCGATGGTGGCGATGGTGACCGTGTTGCCGATCACCTGGAATGGATTGGGCCTGCGTGAGGCGGCCTTTGTGACATTTCTTGGCGTCTACGGGGTGGCGTCGGCCCAGGCGGTGGCCATTTCGCTGACGGCTTTTGCGGTCATTCTGCTTTGGAACCTGTTTGGAGGGGTTGTTTATCTGCTTTCGGGAGTCAGCAAGAAAACCTTAAAGGATACCGAAAAATGGGAGATGGAAGATCGGAGATGAGTAAGGCCCAATTCTCGTAGTTGGCCGCCGCGGAATGCGGCCTTACAGAGAGCATGAATCTGTCTTTTTGGTAGGCCACTTTCGGTGAAAGTGGCCTACCGGAGTTTGTGTTTGCCAAGCTGAAACGCGGGTTTTTCAAAGTGACGGAAACCTAGTAAGATCGGGAGATGATCACGGCGGCTCAGAATGCTCCGAAATTGGCGAACCTGCGGGTGCGGGAGCTCAAGCCATTATCCTCTCCCAACAAACTCAAAAGGGAGATCCCGGTCTCCGCGATAGCGGAAGCCACCGTGCGGAAGGGGCGGGAGGAGGTGGAGGCGGTGTTGGAGGGGCAGGACCCCCGGCCGTTGGTGGTGGTGGGCCCGTGCTCGATCCATGACCGAAAGGCGGCCCTGGAGTATGCGGGGCGGATCGCGAAAATGCGGGAGGAATTGGGGGAGGCGCTTCTGTTGGTGATGCGGGTCTATTTTGAGAAGCCGCGGACCACGGTGGGTTGGAAAGGGTTGATCAACGACCCGCACCTGGACGGGACGATGGACCTCGAGGGGGGGCTCAACCTGGGGCGAAAGCTCCTGGCGGAGATCAACGAACTGGGCGTGCCGGCCGGAACCGAGTTTCTGGATCCGATTGTGCCGCAGTATTTGTCCGATCTGGTGACCTGGGCAGCCATTGGGGCCCGTACCACCGAGAGTCAGACGCACCGGGAAATGGCCAGCGGATTATCGATGCCGGTGGGGTTCAAAAACGGCACGGACGGGAGTCTGCAGGTGGCGGTGGATGCGATGCTCTCGGCGCGGACACCGCACTCTTTTGTCGGGATCGATCCGGAAGGTTTGACCAGTGTTGTGCGGACCACGGGCAACAGTTCCACCCATCTGGTGCTCCGGGGGGGGAGGGACCGGAGTAACTTCGATCCAGAGAGTCTTGCGGCAGCGCGGGAATCCCTGAAAAAACACGGTCTCCCCGTCCGCTTAATGGTGGATTGCAGCCACGCCAACTCCGGCAAAGAGGCGACCAAGCAGGAAGTGGCCTGGAAAAGCGTGGTGGAGCAGAGGAAATCCGGGACCCCGGGCATTTTGGGGCTGATGCTGGAAAGTCACCTCCACGAAGGGCGGCAGGACCTTCCGAAAGCGGGGATCCAGGGACTGAAGCATGGTATTTCCGTCACCGACGCCTGCATGGGCTGGGAGCAGACCGAATCCCTGCTCCGCTGGGCCGCCCGCTAAGCGGGAGGGGCTACCCCGCCGCTTTCCCTTTATGAAACTCCCCATTTCCTCGACTCAAGTGCGGGAGGGGTATGCCCGGCACGTGGTGCCTTCCTACAAGCGGCCGGAGATGGCGCCGGTTCTGGTGAAAGGTCAGGGGACCCGGGTGTGGGATGCGGAAGGAAAAGAGTATCTGGATTTCGGGGGAGGAATTGCGGTGAACTGTTTGGGGCATGCCCATCCTCGGCTGGCCAAGGTGTTGCTGGATCAGGCTTCGCAGTTGGTCCACGTCTCAAACCTTTTTTTTCATCCCAAGCAGGCGGAGTTGGCCAAGGAGTTGGTGAAACGGACCGGTCCGGGAAAGGTGTTTTTCTGTAACAGCGGGGCCGAAGCGAACGAGGCCATGGTGAAAGCCGCGCGGAAGGCGGGGGCGGGCCAAGGGCGCTTTGAAATCATTACCACCCTAAACTCTTTCCACGGGCGGACATTGGGAATGATCGCGGCTTCCGGGCAGGAGCGGCTGCGGGAGGGGTTTGGTCCAGCCATGCCCGGCTTTGTTTACGTTCCCTACAACGATCTGACGGCGGTGGAAAAGGCCCTGGGTCCGAAGACGGCAGCGGTGATGATTGAGGGGATTCAGGGCGAGGGCGGGGTGATCCCCGCCTCCGCCGACTATTTGCTGGGTCTGCGCAAACTGACGCGGGACCAAGGGGTGGTCCTGCTGATGGATGCCGTGCAGTGCGGCCACTACCGGACGGGTTGTTTTCAGAGCTACGGGAAGATTCTCCAGGAGGCCGGCCGGAAAGAGGAGTTTCTTCCGGATGCCATCTCCATGGCGAAGAGCCTGGGCGCAGGGTTTCCCATTGGGGCCGTTTGGCTGGGGGAAAAGCTGATGGATGTGCTGGCGCCGGGGACCCATGCCACGACCTACGGCGGAACCGCGCTGGCCTGTGCGGTGGCCCTGGAGGTCATCAAAATCATTGAAGAGGAGAAGTTGGCGGAAAATGTGGCGAACCGGGGAGAGGAACTGAAAGAGGGACTGCGAAAGCTGGCGGGGCGGGGATGGATTGGGGAGGTGCGCGGTTTTGGCGGAATGGTCGGCGTGACAGTCAAAGGGCGGACCCATGCGGAGGTGGCGGCCCAGTTGGCCTCGGCCGGGCTGCTGGTGGTTCCCGCAGGTTCGGATGTCCTGCGGTTCCTGCCCCCGTATAATGTGACAAAGCAGGAAATTGCTGAGGCCCTGCAGAAAGTGGAGTCCACCCTATGAGACATCTTTTGAAGCTGGAAGGGATGCAGGAGGCCGAGCTCCGGCAGATTCTCTCGTTGGCCCAGAAGGCCAAAAAAGCACGGGGGAAAAAGTCAGGCGCGAAAGGCTGTTTGTCGGGTCAGATCTGGGCCCTGATTTTTACCAAGGCCTCCACGCGGACGCGGGTGTCCTTTGAGGTGGCCATCCGTGAACTGGGGGGCGTGCCGAGTTTCCTGAGTGCGGCGGAGATTCAACTGGGGCGGGGAGAACTGGTCCGGGACACCGCACGGGTGATGGGCCGGATGGTGCATGGGGCGGTCATCCGGACCTTTGCCCAAGAGGATGTGGAGGAGTTTTCCGCCTATGCGCGGATTCCCACGATCAATGCCCTGACCGATGACGAGCATCCCTGCCAGATCCTCAGCGACATTTTCACGATTGAAGAGAAGCGGGGAACGATCCGGGGTAAGCGGGTGGCGTTCATCGGAGACGCAGCCTGCAACGTGCCGCGATCATGGGCAGCGGCGGCCAAGACCTTTGGATTTCATCTGGCCTGTGCGGCGCCCAAAGAGTTCAAGCCCGTGCAGACTGGAAAGCATGTGAGTTGGACGGAGGATCCGGCGGAAGCCGCCAAGGGTGCGGACATTCTTTATACGGATGTTTGGGTTTCCATGGGGAAGGAGTCCGAAGCGGCGGCGCGGGAAAAGGTTTTCGGACCTTACCAGATCAACCGAAAACTGGTGGCCCAGGCCAAACCCAACGTGCTGGTGATGCACTGTTTGCCGGCTTACCGGGGGAAGGAAATCACGGCGGATGTGCTGGAGGCAAGGGCTCAGGATATTTTTGATCAGGCTGAGAATCGACTCCACACTCAGAAGGGGATCCTGGAGTGGATCGTCTCCAAGCCGTTGAAACAGAAGCGCTAACGCTCGACTCCCTTTGGCTCGACCCCTTGGTCTTTCGAGGTATTTTTAGCTCATGTCCGCCACCCCTGTTCCTGCCACCAAAAAAGTAAATCTCCGCACCCCGGAGGTCATGGAGGCGGTGCAGGCGCAGGTGGAAAAACACTACCGGAGCCACGCGGTGGAGTTTGTGAGGGCCACCGGCCAGCCATTGGCGGCCAAGGACATGACGGTGGTTTTGGCAAAAGCCTTCGGTTTTTGTTACGGGGTGGAACGCGCAATCGATCTGGCCTACGCCGCGGCAAAAGTTTTCAAGGACAAGCGGATCTTTCTTTTAGGAGAAATCATCCATAATCCTGAAGTGAACGAGCAATTGCGGGAGATGGGGATCCAATCTCTCAAGCGAGGGCAGAAAGGCTACGACCTGTCCGGACTGACAGCGGAGGATGTGGTGATCGTTCCGGCCTTCGGAGCCGAGGTGGAGACGATGGATCATCTTAAAAAACTGGGTTGCCAGACCGTGGACACCACCTGTGGGGACGTCATGAGCGTGTGGAAACGGGTTCGCCAGTACAACAAGGAGCGGGTGACTTCCATCATCCACGGGAAGGCCTCCCACGAGGAGACGATGGCGACCAGCTCCCGGGCCTTGAGTGGGGACGGGTTGGGCCATTACCTGGTGGTCTACAACCTGGCCGAGACGGATTATGTTTGTGACTACATCCGCAAAGGCGGAAACCGGGAGGAATTTTTAAAGAAATTTGCCGGAGCCCATTCTCCGGGGTTCGATCCCGACGAGCATCTCAAGGCGGTCGGGGTGGCCAATCAAACCACGATGATGCGCGGGGAGACCGAAGAGGTGCAGCGGCGGATCAAAAAAGCGATCGAGGACCGTTTCGGGGCCCCGAAGCTGGGTGATCATTTCCGGTTCTTTGACACCATTTGTGGCGCCACCCAGGAGCGTCAAGACGCCCTCCGGGATCTGCTCGTCCATAAGATGGATCTTCTGATCGTGGTCGGTGGTTACAACAGCAGTAACACCAGCCACCTGGCGGAAATGGGGGAGGCGAAACTGCCGACCTATTTTATCCGCAACTGCACCAAGATGATTTCTCCCGATGAGATCGAGCATTACGACCAGCACGCCCACAAGGAAAAGCGGACGAAAAACTGGCTACCTTCCGGAAAGGTTGTGGTGGGGGTCACCGCAGGGGCTTCCTGTCCGAACAACGTCATTGAAGAGACGATTGCGAAATTATTCCAGTTCCGCGGCGTGGATGTGAAGAGTCTTGTGCCGGCGGTAAACTGAGAACGAGGCGGGCTCGGAGAGCCCGCCCTGCCCAAAAAACCAGCTATCGACTTTTGAGGGCCTCGGCCAGTTTGGTGACCAGGCCGCCGAAACTGCCGTTGGTGAAGACGGCGACGACATCCCCGGATTTCAGGCGGGGCAAGAGATCCTTCATGATGGCCTCCCCATCGGCCAGGAAATAGGCCTCTTTGCCGGAGGCCTTGATGTCGGAGGCAATTTTGGCCGGATCCAGGCGCGTGAGGGGGTCGAGCTGATCCTTACGGGCGATCTCAGTGATGTAAACCCCATCAGCGGCGGATAAGGATTGGGCCAGTTCTTTTTGGAAGATTCCCCGGCGGGTGGTGTTGGAGCGCGGTTCAAAAAGCGCCCAGAGGCGCCGGCCCGGATAACGGCCGCGCAGGGCGGCGATGGATTCCCGGAGAGCGGAGGGGTGGTGGCCGAAGTCGTCCACCAAGGTGATGCCGTTGGCTTCGGCGCGGACCTCCAAGCGGCGGCGTACACCCCGAAATTCAGGCAGGATGGCTGCCAGTTTGTCGAGGGAGAGACCGAGGGTGTGGGCGGCGGAGATGGCCATGGAGGCATTGTGAACGTTGTGGCGCCCGGCTAGGCGGATATGGAATTTCTGCCCGTGCAGGCTGAAATCGCTGCCTTCCGGGCCGCACTGCAGGATCTGATAGCGGGCGGCGGCTTGCGGGCCCCCGCCGACCTCAAGGATTTCACAGGGGGCGTCCTTGGCGACCTCCACCGCCTTAGGGTCGTCCGCGTTGATTAGGGCGAGTCCGTTCTTAGGGACGACATTGAGGAGTTGTCGGAAGGATTTCTGGATAGCGGCCAGGTCGGCGTAGATGTCGGCATGGTCAAATTCGACATTGTTCAGGATGACCAACTCGGGGAGGTAGTGGAGGAACTTGCTGCGTTTATCAGCAAAAGAGGTGTCGTACTCGTCTCCCTCCAGCACCCAGAAGAGTCCCTTGCCGTGGTGGCAACCCCCGGGAAGGTCGACCGGGACCCCTCCGATAAACCAACTGGGCTGAAGCCCTCCTTTCTCCAAAAGATAGGCCAGCATGGTGGAAGTGGTGGTTTTTCCGTGGGTTCCGGTGACCACAAGGTTGCGGCTACGATAAAGGAACCAGCCGCGCAGAAGTTCCGGAAGGGAGACAAAGGGAATCCGGTGGGTAAGAATGGCCTCCAGCTCCGGATTACCCCGGGAAATGACGTTGCCGACGATGGCCAGATCCGGTTTGGGGGAGAGGTTTTCCTCGCGATAACCCTCATGAAAGACAATGCCGCGTTCCCGGAGAAAGTCTGACATGGGCGGGTAGACGGCTTGGTCGGTGCCGGTGATCTGGAGGCCGAGCTCCCGGAACATGGAGGCCACCGTGCCCATTCCCGTCCCGGCGATACCGAGGAAATGGAGGTGTTTGAGGTTGGCGCGGTCGAGCATGGACGTCTCTTCGGATGGCGGAGAAGGGCGGGGGAGTCGAGCTGAAAACCTAGAAGCGGAGGACCAAGTCAGCGGTTTTTATGACAGACTCCGGATCGGCTATTTTTTCCGTTGGGGGAGTACCCGCAGGGAGCGATGTCCCGATGGGGACTAGAATCCGGCTGGTGGGCGAGACCAGGGATTCCCATGTCGAAGAAGCGCCGCTAAATTCCGGCTCCAGCAAAAGCAGGCCGCCCTCCTTAAGCACGAGGGCGATCTGAAGCCGTCCTGTGGCGGCCAGGCCGGCGGCGAGGCGGACGGCCTCCTCGGCCAGCCGTCGCTTGGAGCCGGGGGCGGATTGGCAGATGATGACGACCTTTTTCACGAAGCGGTGAAGGAGCGAAAGACGGAGGATCGGTCGATCAGCTCCGCCAAAAGGCCCGGCCCGCCTAGAGTGGCCTCGATCCTCGATCCAGCGCTAAAAGTCTCGACGGCGCGGGGACAACCGAAAACGCGCAGGCCTTTTTGTGTCAGGCTGGCCAGACGGGGATCCTTCAGGGCCGCGGCCCCTTCGTGAAACAGGTAGACGGAAACGACCTGGGGGGATGCCAGGGCGGAGGAGGTTTCCGACCAGAAGGCTTCCGCTGCGGATGACCCCGAGGGGGCGGATAGGAAGTGGAGAACGTTCATCCCGGACGCCTCGGAGAGGCGTCCTGACTGCCACCTAGATGACGCCGGCTCGTTTCAGGGTCGCGTAAGCGCCCTTCTTATCGACCGTTTTGAGGGCCCGGGCGGTGAGACGCACGGTCACATGACGGCCGAGTTCGGGGACGTACAGCTTTTTGCGACGGAGGTTCGGGCGGAACTTCCGCGGGGTGTTGGCGGTCACGTGCATACCGATACCGCCGGACTTCTTGGATTTACCGCTCCGGATGATGCGGTGGCCGAGAACGGGCACGGCCCCGGTAACTTCGCAGCGGCGGCTCATTTGAGGAGGAGGGCGTTCCGCGCCCTCTTGATGGCTTGGTTGAGCTTACGGTGCAGACGGGCCGGCATGCCGGTGACGCGCCGGGGGAGAATTTTTCCACGCTCCGTGATGAACTTACGGAGAAGCTCCGTATTTCGGAAATCGATGGCGTCCGAGTTGATGTCGATCCGGCGGCGGGGCGCGGAGCGATTCATCCGGCGGGGACGACGGGGTTTTTTAATGAGCATGGTGGGTTACTCCTTGGCTTTGGCTTTGTCTTCTTCCTCGGATTCCTCGCCACCCTCCTCCTCGGAGGATTCGGCAGTGTCCAGGAAGGGCTGGGCGCTTTCCCAGCGGTTGCGGCCTTTGTTTTCCTTTTCGAAACGGGATTGGCAGTCGACGGTGAAGCGGGCAAACGGGATGGCCTCGAGCCGGTTTACCGGGATCGGCTGGCCGGACATTTCACAGACGCCATAGGTGCCCGCCTCAATCCGCTTGAGAGCCTCCTCGATCTCGTAGAGGGCGTCCTGTTCCTGGCTGAGCAGACTGAGGGCGAAGTCCTTCTCGTAGGCATCGCTTCCGGCATCGGCCTGGTGCATGCCAAAAGCGGAACCGCCGCCGGAGGCTGGTTCGCGGAGGCTGTCCTGAGCCACCCCCTGCATTTGGTCGAGAATATGGTCGCGCAGATCGGCAAGTTTGGACTTCTGTTTCTCGAGGAAAGAGGCGGAAAATTTCGGGGGCTTGGCCGGCTTGGTGTTTTCGTCAAGCGGACGAAGGAAACGAGCTGGCATCTTGATGGGGAAAGGAGGGCCAGAAGGCCTTTTCGGCGCAACCACCTTGGCGACAGGCTTTTTGGTCTTGGCCGAAGAGCGGGCCGAGGCCTTTTTTTTCGAGGGCTTGGAAGCCTTCCGGGAAAGGGCTTTTGCCTTCGTTTTAGCTTTGGACTTCTTAGCCATGAAATTTCAAGCCTAGAGCAGCCTCAAGGACTTGCCAACCGCAAAAGGTTGTTGGGAATCAGGGGGTTTCGAGACTGAGGTAGGTGGGGTGAGAGAGTCCCTTCTCATAGGCTTCGAGAAGGGCCATGCCCTCCGTGGCCTTCATTTTGTCGGCTTTAATGGCCTCGTCCACCTGGGTCTTAATCATCCGGGAGAGCTGGGAGGGCTCGTACTGAACGTTTCCGAGCACCCGGCCGATGGAAAACCCGGGGATGGTTTCCTCGATGTAAAAGCCATCCGGCTCGTCCGCATCCAGATAAACGTGGGCTTCGTTGACCGAACCAAAGAGATTATGGAGGTCGCCCATAACGTCTTGGTAGGCACCCAGGAGAAAGAAGCCGAGAAGGTAGGAGTGGCCGTTGGGATTGTGCAGGGGAAGAGTGGAGCGGGTACCGGTGCCGTTCACAAAGGTGTCGATCTTGCCGTCAGAATCGCAGGTGATGTCGACCAGTTTCCCTTGATCCGTAGGCGCCTCGTTCAACCGTTGGACGGGCACGATGGGGAACAGTTGCTTGAGGGCCCAATGGTCGATGAGGGACTGAAAGACGCTGAAGTTGCAGAGATATTGGCGGCCGAGCTGGTCGGCGAGGACCTTAACCTCCTCCGGGGGCGGCCGACCGTTGGTGTACATGGCGGCGATCCGGGAGATCAGGTGCCAGAAGTTGTCCTCCACCTTGGCTTTGGTGGAGAGATCCAGCAGTCCCAGGTCGAACCGCGCGGCGGCCTCCTCCTTGACAGTGAGGCCGTCGTGGAGCGACTCCCGCCGGTTTTTACGGTTGAGGTTCACCACGAGATCAGAAAGTTGCCGGACGAACTCCGGGTCATCCTCCTTGGCGGGGGCAAACTCCCGCAAGGTCTTGGCAATCGTGCCGAAGACCTCCACGAGCAGAACGGAATGATGAGCCACGGTAGCCCGGCCGCTTTCGCTCACCAGGGTGGGGTGCGGAACTTTCTCCTGTTTGCAGACCTCGGCCACGGAGCGGACCACGTCGCGGGCGTATTCCGTAAGGGTGTAATTCATGGAACTTTCCGAATCCGAGCGGGATCCGTCGTAGTCAATGGCCAGACCTCCGCCTACGTCGAGGTAGGCCGGCTTCAGCCCCATCTTATGGAGTTGGCAGTAGTAGCGGGTGGCCTCCCTTACCGCCCGGCGCAGAGCGAGAATATCGGGCACCTGGGAGCCGACGTGGAAATGAAGCATCTGGAGGCTGTCCTCGAAACCTTCCTTGCGGAGTGTTTCGATGGCCTCGAGGAGTTCCCCGGTGGACAGGCCGAATTTAGCGCCTTCCCCGCCGGAGAGGGCCCATTTGCCGACTCCGCGGGCTGCGAGACGGACCCGGACGCCGAGCAGGGGTTGGACTTGCATGGCCCGGGCAATCTCCAGGGCGGTGCGGAGTTCCTCGGGTTTTTCAATGACAAGAATGACCTTCTTGCCCAGTTTCCGGCCAAGCATGGCGGTGCGGATGAATTCCGCGTCCTTATAGCCATTGCAGACGAGAAGGCTTTCCGGATCCCGGTGGTGGGCAAGGGCGGCAAATAGTTCCGGTTTACTGCCCACCTCCAGGCCGTAATGGTAGGGCTCACCGGCGTCGAGGATCTCTTCCACCACCTCTCTCATCTGATTGACCTTGATGGGAAACACCCCGCGGTATTCACCCTTATACCGGGCCGATTTGATGGCTTCGGCAAAGGCCTCGTTGATGGCCCGGACCCGGTGACGGAGCAGATCGTGGAAGCGAATCAGCAGGGGGTAGTGGAGTCCGCGTTCGCGGGCGCGCCCCGCCACTTTGACCAAGTCCACGGTGGCGCCATTTTGGCCTTCCGGATGAACCGTGACATGACCATCTGGGTTAACACCGAAATAGCCTCCTCCCCATCGTCCGATACCGTAGGTTCGCAGCGCATCGTCGATCTTCCATTTTTCAGGCTGTTCCAACACAAACGCATTCTTACACAGAATCGGAAGGGAAAAGCAACGATTGTCGTCATCCCGGCGTCCTTGCGGGCGCGGTGGCCCACTTTAGGATCAGTCTATGGCCACCGATGCGATCCAAGTGCAGATCCTCGGCCTCATGCCGGCGGCGAGTGGCATGGCCGTGTTTCTTGGGAATGAAACCAAGACCTTCAGCATCCATGTGGATCACGGGGTGGGCACCTCGATCGCACTGTTATTGAAGGGGGAGAAGCGGGAGCGGCCGCTGACCCACGACCTGATTCATCTGATTCTCAAGGGTTTTGGAATCACCGTGGACAAGGTGATCATCAATGACCTGCGGAATGACACCTACTTTGCCCGGCTGACCTTGCGGCAGATTGGGCCTGGAGGCACTTCGATCACGGAGATCGATGCACGTCCCAGCGACTGCGTGGCGGTGGCTCTGGAGACCGGCAAGCCGATCTACGTCTCCAAAGAGGTCTGGGACAAGGTCTCGGACATGACCTCCTTCCTGCAGGAGTTAAAGAAGAAGTTTGCCTCCGGGGAAGGCGCCCAAGAGGAAGATGGGGAAGAAAAAGACGAAAGTGAGGGCGAGGGAAGCTCGGGTAAGAAAGGTGGAGAAAAGCCCCCGCGGGGAGGGGGCGGGAAAGGATCGGGAAAAAAAACCTAGAGAATTGGTTTAAGGTGTCACCTGGAAGAGACCCGTGGCGGTGTAGCTTGGGGCGGGTTGACCAGGTGGCCCTTGGAAAGTGACAACGATGTCTTTGGCGCCGCTGTTGGTTCCGGACGGAAGCGTGAGGGTCCCGGTGACGGTAGTGGTGGAGGCGCGGGTTGGAGAGGTGAGGGCGATACCGCCCACGGTGGCCGCGGTGATGGGAGCACTGGTGGGGGGGAGACCGGGTGTGCCGGCCACAGCCTGGAGGGTGATGGTGACAAAGTAGGACTGGCCGCGGGTTCCGCTGGAGGGCGAGATGGCGATGACACCACTGTTTCCAGTCATGCCCCCGCCGCCGCTGGCGGTGGAAGGCGTTCCTCGGTATTTGCGGATGGTGAAAGGATAAGAAATTTTCATGGAAAGGAATTCGGCGGCGACGTTGGTCATGCCGTTGGCGTTCATGACCGCGACCATATTGGTGACGAACTGGTAAAAAGTGGTGAAGGAGGCATGGTCGGTGCCGGCGATGGCTACTCCGTTGAGGGTGAAGCCCGCCTTGAGGGCGTTGGCGTAGGTGGTGTCGTTGGTCCAACCGGAAGGCATCAGCTCGTGTTTGTTAAGGGTATTGCGGATATCGTAACCGAAGTACGGGCTGACCTCCCGCTTCACGGTGCCGTCGGTGTTGGCCTCGAGCGACATCACGTAGTGGTAAATCCCCTCGGGATACTCCGGAGTGGGCGAGACCAGGCCGTTGCAGTCGTCGAGATCTCCGCTGGCGGCCAGATAAGAAGGATTGCCGTAGGCATCGTTGGCCCCGGTGTAGCTACTCTTGAGGAGCTTGCTGACCCGATTGGTGTCCTTCCAACCCACCGGCCCATAAATGGGCCAACCGTCCAGGGCGAAGCCAATGAGTGGGGAATGACCCCCGGAGACAATCAGGGAGTCGAGCTCGTCGCACTTCTCCCGTTCCGACTGCCAGACATCGCCTTTCAGGAAGCGAAGGCAGGTAGGATATTTGTGATAGTGGTAGACGCCGGTGAGCTGGGGGTGACCGCAGCAACCGGAAAAAATCCGGCCCGTGGCGGCGGTTTGGTTGCCATCTTCGAAGGGATTGTAAATAGGCATGCCGTTCACGGCCACGCCGACTGTGCCGAGGGCCGTGTCGGTGGCGGTGGTGTTATTGACGGGATTTAGGGGGATCCGGAAGGTTTCCGTGGCCACTAAAATTCGATTGGGATTATTGCCGCCCGAGGCACCCGCGTTGTTTTCGCTGAACTTCAGGCTCTGAAATCCCCCCGAAACCGGGTTATTCCAGCCATCCGTGACGTTAAAGCCCAGGATCGTGGGGGTGTAGTTGGGCACCCCGTTACCAGTGATCACGATCTGACGGTTGGTGGAGTCCTCGCTTAAGGTGATGGTGTTTTGGACGCTAGCGCCGTTGATTGACAGGGTGGCCGGGCCGCCATTATCAAGTTGGCGCTGGTAGTTGGAGATGAAAAGGCGAGCACGCTGTTCAAAGTTGCTTTCGATACGGAAAAAGGAGCGGGTGGGCATGCTTGAGCCCATGGAAACATTCACCTCGGCGGATGAGCCAATGCCGATGACAGGGCTGGTCTGCATGAGCGGCCAGTTCGTTAAGTCGGTGGAGCCGCGAACATAATATTGGACCCCGTTTGATCCGGTCATAAGGATACGGACCGTTCGGCTTGTCGAATTGACGGCATTCGAGGGAGCAAGGGAAATGGGGGCAGCTCGGCCCATGCCAATACATAGAAAAAGAAAACCACACCCGACCAGATGTCTAAGAAGAGTCAAATAAAGGTAATTTGCATCAGGGAACCCGACTTTCAATGGGCAATCTGATGGGCCCCTTAGATCCCTCAATTAGAAATGGTTAGGCAACATTCGGGGGCTCTTCCCGTGTCTCAATTTCGGACATGATTTGCAGGATGCGGTCGCCACGCTTTTGGGCCTCGTCGAATTTGAAGTGGAGTTTGGGCGTGTATTTGATGTGGAGGGTTTTGTTGATCTCAGACTGCCACTCTTCCTTTAAAGAGTTCAGGTTCTGGAGGATCTGCTCGTCGGGAGTGCGACCATCCAGATGCGAGATGAACACCGTGGCGTGACGGAGGTCAGGGCTAACATCGACCCCGGTGATGGTAATGAGGGAGCCTTCCAGCGTGCGCTCCCGGCTGACGAGCCGGGCGAGAACCCCGCGGATCGACTCGGAAACTCGGACGAGGCGGCGGGAAGACATGGAGTTTGGCGGAGGTGGAAGGATTACGTGGAAGGGAAGTTGGGGCCAACGGTTACAAGGTTTGGGGGACTTTTTCGAGCTGGTAGCACTCGATGATGTCGCCTTCCTCGTACTCGTCGAAATTGCCCAGCCGGATACCACACTCGAGGCCCTGGCGCACCTCGTTGACGTCCTCCTGGAAACGCTTGAGGGTGACCACGCCGCCGTCGTAGATCGGCTGCTTTTTGCGGATAACTCTGGCACGACCACTTTTGGTGATCCGGCCGCTCTGCACCTGAGATCCGGCGACCATGAACTTGGAGAGCTCGAACACCTTTTTCACCAGAGCGGTGCCCAACGGGGTCTCGCGCAACTCAGGATCAAGCATGCCGGTCATGGCCTCTTTCACCTGATCGACCAGCTCGTAAATAATGCTGAACAGCTTGATCTGGATGCCTTCGCGTTTGGCGGCGTTGGCGGCGGAGTTGTCGGTCTTGGTGTTAAAGCCGATGACGACGGCGCCGGAGGCCTTGGCGAGGAGGATGTCGGATTCCGAGATCGGTCCAATGGCGGATAAAACGATATCGAGATCGATTTTCTGGCTCTGAATCTTCCTGAGGGATTCCGTGATCGCCTCGACGGAGCCTTGGACGTCGCCCTTGAGGATGATCTTGAGGCACTTCTTTTGGCCCTCGGCGATGCTGGCAAACAGGTTTTCCAAGGTGACGCCTCCCGGGCTTCCGCCCGGACCGGCGGCGAGACGGGAGACGCGTTCAGCTTCCTGACGCTCCTCCATAATGGACCGGGCTTCGCGCTCCGAACCAACCACGACAACCTCCTCCCCCGGGGCAGGGGCCCCGGTCAAACCAATGATACGAGCCGGTGTGGAGGGACCGGCTTGCTTGATGTTTTCGCCGTGATCACTGAGGAGTGCCTTTACTTTGCCCATGTGCGGTCCGCAGACGAAGGAGTCACCGACCTTCAGGTTGCCCTGCTGGACGAGAACGGTGGAAGTGGGGCCGCGGCCGGTTTCGATTTGGGTCTCAATCACGCGGGCGCGGGCGTGGCCGGTGGGATCCGCGCGGAGTTCCAGCACCTCCGATTGCAGACCGATCATCTCGAGAAGCTTTTCGATGCCGGTCCCTTTGGTGGCGGAAACCTCACAAACCACCGTCTGACCGCCCCACTCCTCCGGAGCCAGGCCTTGTTCCTGCAGTTGGCCTTTGACGCGGTCCACATTGGCGCCGGGAAGGTCGACCTTGTTGATGGCAACCATCACCGTGACCTTGGCGGCCTGGGCGTGCTTGAGGGCCTCAAGAGTCTGGGGCTTGATGCCGTCATCGGCCGCCACCACGAGCACCACGATATCGGTGACGGTGGCACCACGGGCCCGCATGGCGGTAAAAGCCTCGTGACCCGGAGTGTCGAGAAAAGTGATGCTCTGATCGCCACGTTTCACCGAGTAGGCGCCGATGTGCTGGGTAATGCCGCCGGCCTCGCCTGCGGCAACCTTCGTGCGGCGAATGGCGTCGAGCAGGGAGGTTTTCCCGTGATCGACGTGGCCCATCAAAGTGACGACGGGAGGACGAGGCTTGAGATTGGCGGAGGGAATGGGCTTGGGTTTGGGCGGTTCCACCACCGGGGCCACTTTGTGGACGCCGCCGCCTTCCTTCCGCTTTTCCGCCATGAAAATAAATCCACGCTTTTCACAAATCTTCTTGGCCACGGGCTCTTCCAGGGTCTGGTTGAGCGTGGCAAAAACATTCATCTCCATCAGCTCGTGGATCAGTTGAAACGGCTTGAGATTGAGCCGGGTGGCCAGATCCCGGACCTGAATCGGAGGCTTCATCTGAATGACCTTGGATTCGTCGACCGCCCCTTCGGGGGTTGCCTCAGGCGCAGTTTCCGGGGAAGGGGCTGGCGAGGAAACCGCGGCAGGAGCAGTTGCCGCCACGGCTAAAGGAGCCGGTTCCGCAGCGGCGGCTTTGGATTTCGCTGCAGTTTTCTTGCCGGGAGATTCCTTGTCCCCGGCAGCTTTGGTGGCGCGGGGTTTTTTGGGCGCGGCGGCGGCCCCTTCGGCGGTCGGCGTCTTTTTGGCGGACGAGGTAGCCATGCCGGCGGGGGGAGGAGACTAGGCTTTGGCGGCTGCGAGGGCCGCCTGGGCCTTGGTCAGGATCTCCTTGGATTGTTCGGGGGTCAGGTCGGGAACGGCTTCGGCCAGATCGGTCTCAGTCGCCTCCACCAGGGCCTCCACAGTGCTGAAACCAACGGAGGCGATTTTCTGGGCCAGCGGGACCTCGATACCGAGGGCGGTGGCAAGGCTCTGCACGGCCTGCTCGAGTTTCTGCTCGAAACCGACGACCTCCGTTTTGTCCTCCTCCACATCGATGTGCCACCCGGTGAGGCGGCTGGCGAGGCGGGCGTTGTGCCCCTTGCGGCCAATGGCGAGGGAGAGGTTTTCCGCGTCCACCAGCGCACGAACGCGGTGGCTGGTTTCGTCGATCTCGATCTTGCGGAGCTTGGCGGGCTTGAGCGCCTCGATCACCAGCTCGTGAATGTTGGGTGACCAGCGGAACAGATCGACCTTCTCGTTGTTCAGCTCGCGAACGATGTTCTTCACGCGGGAACCGCGGATACCGACGCAGGCGCCGACGGGGTCCACCTTCTCGACGTCCGACCAAACGGCGATCTTGGTGCGGAAGCCGGGTTCGCGCGCGAGGGATTTGATCTGAACGACGCCATCCGCCAACTCAGCCACTTCCAAGGCGAGGAGGCGACGGACGAAATCGGGGCTGGCGCGGGAAAGGATGATCTCAGGTCCGCGCTGGCCTTGCTGAACGGCCATCACGAGGGCGCGGATGCGTTCACCGGGGGTATATTCCTCGGTCGGGACGCGTTCGCGGGCGGGCATGATGCCCTCAAACTTGCCGAGATCGATGACCACGTCGGCACGGTCGAAGCGACGGACCGTGCCGGCGACGATGTCGCCCACGCGGCCCTGAAACTCCTCCATGATCATGGTCTTTTCGATCGAGCGCAGGTTCTGGTTCATGGCCTGCTTGAAGACCTGGGCGGCGATGCGACCGAACTGTTTGGCATCGAGTTCGATCTCCACGAGGTCGCCGAGGCGGGCGGAAGGGTTCGCCGCGCGGGCTTTGACAATAGAGATTTCCTCGGGGTTAGGGCGGGCGCGGTCGGTCGCCTTGAGCTTGGCAAACATTTGGATTTTGCCCGTCTTGGCGTCAAGGGAGACACGGATTTCGGTCTCAGGTGGGTAGGTTTTGTGGGCGGCGGTGACGAGGGCGCTTTCGATGACGGACGCCATGACCTTCCGGCTAATGCCCTTCTCCTTTTCCATGTAATCGAGTACCGTGAGGAAGTCTTGAGTGTTCATATTGTTTCTAGGTTGGGGTTGTGGGAGAAGGCTTTCGGCGAAAAAAAAGGTGGAAACCGTTCGAGTTCCCACCCAACCACCGCCGAGAGTCAACTCCTTGAAAATCATATCCAAACGACGAAAATGGTCAATCCGCGAAACCGAAAGTCCCTTTTATGTCTAAATCCTTGAAAGAAGGCAGGATCGGCCTGGTCGCCGGCCGTGGGATCTACCCAAGGCTCGTGATCGACGGGGCCCGCCAAGCCGGCCAGGACCTGGTCGTGGCTGCCTTTGAGGGTGAAACCGAGCCTTCCGTGGCGTCCCGGGGTCGGCCCTCGGCTTGGTTACGGGTGGGGCAGTTGGGTGCCTTGGTCTCCTTCTTTCGCAAGCAAGGGGTCGACCGCGCGATCTTTGCCGGCCAGATCACGCCCAAGAGGCTTTACGACCTGAGGCCGGACCTCAAGGCACTATGGATTCTTGCCCAACTCAAGGAGAGGAGTGCCGCGACGCTGTTTGGGGCCGTAGTGAAGGAACTGGAGAAGTCGGGGATTCGGGTGCTCCCTGCGACAACCTTTATGGAGACACATTTGGCGAAGCCGGGCCTGATTGCCGGACCGCGGCCTCCCTTGCATCTTTCCGCGGACATCACGTTTGGCTGGCCCTTGGCCAAGACGGTGGCGCGGATGAACATCGGCCAAAGCCTGGTGGTTCGAAAGGGCACCGTGATGGCGGTGGAGGGCTTTGACGGCACCGATGCCACGCTGCAGCGGGGCGGCCGGATTGCCGGGCAGGACTCGACGGCTCTCAAGGTGACCTCGCCCAAGCAGGACATGCGGTTTGACGTCCCGGTCATCGGCCCACGCACCCTCCAGAGTGCCGCGGAGGGGAAGGTGAGGTCCATCGTGCTGGAGGCAGGGAGGACCCTGATCCTCGAGGCCGAGGAGGTCGGGAAGCTGGCCTTGCGGCACAAAATCACCGTCTGGGGACATCGCGGAGGTTCCGGAAAATGAGCGCCCCGGTGAAAGTAGGCGTGGTGGGAGTTGGTCATATGGGCAAGGAGCATGCCCGGATTTACGCCGAATCTCCCAAGGCGGAACTGGTTGGCGTGTTCGACACGGATTCGCCTACGGGCAGGAAAATTGCCGACAAATGCCGGACCCGGTTCTTTTCCTCCCTTGAGGAGATGGTGGCAGGGGTGGAGGCGGTCAGCGTCGTCACACCCACCGTCCATCATCTGGCGTCGGCGGAGCCTTTTCTGAAAAAAGGCCGCCATGTTCTTGTCGAAAAGCCGATTGCGATGGATACGCACGAGGCCCGGCAACTGGTCACGCTGGCGGAGCGAAATGGAGCGAAGCTGGCGGTGGGGCATGTGGAGCGATTCAACCCCGTCTTAGCGGCCCTGGAGGAGAGGTTGGGAAGGCCACGGTTCATTGAGGCGCACCGGCTTTCGCCGTATCCCGGGAGGAGTACGGACATTGGCGTGGTGATGGATCTGATGATCCATGATCTGGAGATCATCCTGCATCTGGTCCGGTCTCCGGTCGCCTCGATCGACGCCGTGGGCGTGCCGGTGCTGAGCAAGGGCGAGGATATCGCCAACGCACGAATCCGCTTCGCCAACGGCTGCGTGGCCAACATCACCACCAGCCGGATCAGTCCGGAAAAACTGCGAAAAATCCGGGTTTTTCAGGACGATGCCTATCTTTCCCTGGATTATATGAAGCAGGAGGGGGAGATCTACCGCCGGGAAGATGGAAAGATTACCCGGGACAAGATCCCGGTTCGGAAGGGCGAGCCGCTGAAAAACCAGCTGGAGGAATTTTTGGACAATGTCCGGCATGACACCGATCCGCGGGTGGCAGGAACCCACGGGTTTGAGGCCCTGCAGTTGGCCTCCCGGATCTGCGAGCAGATGACCCCGGCGGGAACATGAAGCCCGCGGCGCTGAATCCGTTCCGACTCTACGTGGTGGCGGGGGAGGCCAGTGGTGACCGCTTGGCTTCGGATCTCGTAAGGGTGCTGAAACAGCGAAACCCCGACCTGCAGGCGTATGGGGTGGGAGGCCCCATGTTGCGGGCCGCCGGGCAGGAGCAGAGTTTTGATCTCGCACGGCACGCGGTGGTGGGGCTCACGGATGTGCTAAAGAATCTTCCCAAATTCCTGAAATTTTTCCGGCAGGTAAAGACCGAGATCCTGAAGCTGAAACCGGATGTGGTGATTCTCGTGGACTACCCGGGATTTAATCTTCGTCTGGCCAAGGAATTGCATCGCGAGATCCCGCCGCCGGCAATCGTCTACTACGTCAGCCCGCAGGTTTGGGCCTGGAAAGCAGGCCGGGCCAAGGTCATGGAAAGGATTTTGGAACGGCTGCTGGTCATTTTTCCCTTCGAGGTGGAGTGGTTTGCAAGGGAGGCGCCCAAACTGAGAGTGAAATGGGTTGGTCACCCCCTGGCGGATCGCTGGATCCAACAGGGCAGAAACCACGCCCCGGAGGAAACGCCATGTGTCGCTCTCCTGCCAGGCAGCCGACCCAAGGAGATTGCCCGCCATTGGCCGGTCTTACTCGAGACCGCCGCCCGGATTGCGCGGGAGCAAAAGAATGTCCGTTTTGTCTCTTTGGCCACGGGACCGGAGATGCGGCAACAGCTGGAGGAAGGGTGGTCCCAACATCCCACGAGTGGAGTGAGGCTGGACATCATGTCCGGCCAGTCCCTCACGCTGCTGAATCGCTGCACCATGGCCATCGTCGCCTCCGGTACGGCCACGTTGGAGTGCGCCATGGCCGGATTGCCCATGCTGGTGATCTACCGGACGTCCTGGTTCACCTATTGGCTCGGACGCCTGCTGGTGAAGTTGCCCTATCTTTCCATGGTGAATGTGCTGGCTGGCGAAAAGGTGGTGCCCGAATTTTTGCAGGGTTCGGCCACTCCGGAGCGGTTAACCACGGCGGCGCTACAAATTCTGCGGAATCCCCGGGGAACAGAGAGGATGGCTCAACGGATCCGGGAAGTGGCGGGCAAGCTGGGCGGACCCGGTGCGGCCGAGCGGGCCGCGGAGCAGGTGGAGGAGGCGATCCGGCTACGCCGGGCCCTAGTGGTCGCGGCGCAGGAGAGCGTCGGCGATCGCGAGGAGGGCATCGGCGCGGGCCCCGAGCGGATGAAGGGCTGAGCGGGCGGCGCGGGTGAGGCGGTCGGCTTCGCGCCGCGCGCCTTCCAGGCCAAGCAGACGGGGATAGGTGGCTTTGCCGGACGACTGATCCTTGCCGATGCTTTTACCCAGTTTTTCCTTGGTGGAGACAATGTCGAGAATGTCGTCGATGACCTGAAAGGCGAGGCCAAGGGCACGGCCAAATTTCGTCAGATGGGAAAGGGTTCGGGAATCGGCCCCGGCCGACATCGCCCCCAAGCGCAGGGAAGTGGTAATCAGGGCTCCCGTCTTGGCCCGATGAATTTCCACAAGCTTCTTGAGCGGAATCCGCTTCTTTTCAGAATCCAAATCGAGGACCTGGCCGGCGATCAGTCCCAGGCTGCCGGAGGCATGGGCGAGCTCCGCGACCATGGCGGCGCCCGAGTAGCGACGATTGGGTTTGGTTCGGGCGACCGAAGCAAAGGCCTCGGTAAGCAGAGCATCGCCCGCCAGGACCGCCACAGCCTCGCCGTAGACCCGGTGGTTTGTCGGGCGACCGCGGCGGAAGTTGTCGTCATCCATGCAGGGAAGGTCGTCGTGGATGAGGGAGTAGGTGTGGATGCACTCGACGGCGCAGGCGGAGGGTAAAGCAGCGGACTCCTTTCCGCCGGCGGCCCGGGCGGCGGCGAGGCAGAGGATAGGGCGGAGCCGTTTGCCCCCGGCGAGAAGGCTGTAGCGCATCGCCTGATGAATGAGGGGGGGGTGGGCGTTTTTGGAAATCAGCCGGTTGAGCGCCCGTTCGACCAAGGGCAGGCGCGATTTCCAGTATGCCTCGGGTTTCATGGGGGACTGATTTGAGGAAGGGATGGGGCGAAAGGCAAGCGATGAATCAGCGGATCGTGCAGACGGAGTAGGTGGGGACGGGAGCCAGGGTTTTGGAACCCTCCGAGGCGGCAATCTCCAGCAGGGTGACGATCTCGATCAATTCCCCCTTGCCCTGGCGCAAAAGAGCAACCCCGGAAGCCAACTGGGTGCCGCGATCCAAGACATCGGCCACGAGCAGAGTCCGGCAACCGGCGGGGATCGACTGGACGTCCAGAATCGGACCGCGGGCGGAAGGCTGCAGAACACCAAGTCCGGTTCCCACGAAATAGGCCAAGGGGGCGGCGAGAGGCAACGAGGTGGAGTCGTAAGCTACCACCAGATCGATCCGGCGCCGGGCATAGCGCTCGTTCAGATCGGAGCAGGCAAAGCGGAACAGCTGGCCGTCCCGGTAGATTCCTTCCGTCAGATAGGCGGATTCCCCGGCCTGGCGGGCGCTCTGGATGGTTTTGACCGCGGCGGCGAGGCGGTCGCGACTGCTGCGGAGGGCGGCGGCTTTCACGGGGGTGAAATTGTCCGGGGAAACCCGTCCGCAGGGGAAGCCAATTATTCCTCTTCGGAATCTGGCTCGCCGCGCTCCGAGGCGGCCGGGCTCGCCTCCAGCGCAGCCCGCAGCTTTTTAAGGGCAACATTCTGGATTTGGCGGATGCGCTCGCGGGTCACCTTAAATTTTTTCCCGATCTGCTCCAACGTCGGAGGGGTCTCGTCCGAGAGCGGGAAGCGGAGGGAAAGAATCGCCCGTTCGCGGGCATCCAGCACATGCAGGACCTTGCGCAGTTCCTTCACCAGGCTGCGGCTTTCGAGACTTTTCCCCGGCATCGCGGCGGTTTCATCCGCGATCAGGTCGCCCAACTCGGCATCGGCATCCTCACCGACGAGAGCGTTGAGAGAGGCGGGCCGGAGGGAAATACGGCGAAACATGGCGACCTTCTCCGCGGTCACGCCCAATTCCTCAGCCAATTCCTGGTCGGTGGCTTCCCGGCCCAGCTCATCGGCCAACTGGATCGCAATGCGACGCATTTTGGCCAGTTTATCGACCAAATGGACGGGCAAGCGGATCGTCTTGGACTGGTTGGCGAGAGCGCGGCGAACGGCCTGCTTGATCCACCAAGCCCCGTAGGTGCTGAACTTGATGCCCCGGGTGGGATCAAACCTCTCCACCGCCTTCATCAGGCCGATATTCCCCTCGCTGATCAGGTCCAGCAGAGGGAGACCAAGCCCGGCATAGTCTTGGGCGATTTTAACCACGAGGCGGAGGTTGGCCCGGATCATCTGTTCGCGGGCGGCACGATTTCCGCGCTGGATCAACTTGCCGAGACGGACTTCATCGGCGCGGGTGAGCAGGGCGATCTGCCCGATCTCCCGGAGGTAGGTCCCGAGTGCTCCTTCCCGGTCGTCCCGCATCCTTTGACAATGCGTCTGATCCCGTAAAAGGGGAAGGCGAACTGGAAAGACCCGCGCGCTATCAGCCACGCCACGCCGGCGATAAGGCCGGCTGAAGTACCCCGAAGGGATTAGTCTTTCAGTGCGACCTGAGCCGCCGCCAAACGAGCCACCGGCAGGCGGAACGGGGAGCAGGAAACATAATTCAGGCCGAGGCGGTGGCAGAATTTGACCGAGTCCGGATCGCCACCGTGCTCGCCGCAGATGCCGAGCTTGATGTCCTTGCGGACGGAACGTCCAAGGCGAACGGCGGTTTCCATTAGTTTACCCACGCCGCCCTGATCAAGTACGGCGAACGGGTTCTGGCGCACGATTTCCTCTTCTTGATAGCGGGGGAGGAAAGAGCCGGCGTCGTCGCGGCTCATCCCCAGGGAGGTCTGGGTCAGGTCGTTCGTGCCAAAGCTGAAGAACTGGGCGGACTTGGCGATCTCATCGGCCACCACGCAGGCGCGGGGCACTTCGATCATTGTGCCAACCAAGTAGGCGATTTTCACATTCCGCTCCTTCTGGACGGCGGCGGCCACGCGGTGAACGACTTCCAGCTGCAACTCCAACTCCTTCGGGAAGCCGACCAGAGGGATCATAATCTCCGGGCGGACCTTCATGCCGGCCGCCTGCACTTCGGCCGCTGCCTCGAAAACGGCGCGCGCCTGCATCTCGGAGATTTCGGGATAAACGATGCCAAGTCGACAACCACGGTGGCCGAGCATGGGATTAAATTCGTGGAGTTCCTTGACCCGGCGGGCGATCCGGTCAGCGGAGATGCCGAGCTTTTCGGCGAGGTCGCGCTGGGCGGACTCCTCGTGGGGGAGAAACTCGTGGAGAGGAGGGTCCAGGAAACGGATGGTGGCGGGACGACCCCCCAGGGCCTTGAAGATGCCGACAAAATCGGAACGCTGCTCGGGCAAAAGTTTGGCGAGGGCACGACCGCGCTCGTCGGCGTTCTCCGCCAGGATCATCTGGCGGACGTAGTCGATCCGGTGGCCCTCAAAGAACATGTGTTCCGTGCGGCAGAGTCCGACGCCTTGGGCGCCGAAGGCGACGGAGTGCTCGACCTGGTCGGGTTGGTCGGCGTTGGCGCGGACTTCCAGTTTCCTTCGCTGGTCGGCCCACTGCATGAGCTGGGCGAAGAGTTTGTAGGTCGGGCTGTCGTTCCCCTTGATATCCTTGTCAATGAGAACGCGGACGATATCGGAAGGGGAGGTTTTGACCTCGCCGGCAAAAATCTCGCCCGTGGTGCCGTCGATGGAGAGGAAGTCTCCCTTGCGGTAATGCTTGCCGCGAACGGTGAGGGTGCCGGTGGCATAATCGATCTGGAGGTCGGATGCACCGCAGACGCAAACCTTGCCCATCTGGCGGGCGACCAAGGCAGCGTGGGAGGAGACTCCGCCGCGGGCCGTGAGAATTCCCTCGGCGGCGAGCATACCCCGGATGTCCTCCGGGCTGGTCTCGACGCGGACGAGGAGAACTTTGGTGCCCTTGTGGGCGGCCGCTTCGGCCTCGTTGGCTTGGAAGTAAATCTGGCCGGTAGCGGCGCCGGGGCCGGCGGGGAGACCGCGGGCGATGACCTCGGCGGTCTTGCGGGCGTGGGAGTCGAAGACCGGGGCGAGGAGCTGGCTGAGTGAATCAGCCGGGATGCGCCGGACGGCATCGTCCGGCTTGATGAGTTTTTCCCGCACCATTTCGACGGCGATGCGGACGGCGGCCAGGCCGGTGCGTTTCCCGTTGCGGGTCTGCAGCATGAAAAGGCGACCTTCCTCCACGGTAAACTCAAAGTCCTGCATGTCCTTAAAGTGGCCCTCGAGGGTGCGGCGGACGTCCTGCAGTTGCCGGTAAACCTCGGGAAACTGGACCTGGATCTTGGCAACGGGTTCCGGAGTGCGGACGCCGGCGACGACGTCCTCGCCCTGCGCATTGAGGAGGAATTCCCCGTAGAGGACCTTTTCGCCCGTGGCGGGGTCCCGGGTGAAGGAGACGCCAGAGCCACTGTTATTTCCGGTGTTTCCGAAGACCATAGCCTGCACGTTGACGGCCGTGCCCCACTCGTGAGGGATGTTGTATTTACGGCGGTAGACGATGGCCCGCTCGTTGTTCCAGGAACCAAAGACCGCGCCGACGGCTCCCCGGAGTTGTTCGCGGGGATCTTCGGGGAAGTCCTTGCCGGTGCGTTCGCGGATAAGCTTGCGAAAACGGTCGGTCAGGGTGCGCAGGGCGGAGGCATCCAGCTTGGTGTCGGAGACGTGGGGGTCTTTCGGGAAAAGCTCCTTCTTCAGTTCCTCGATGACGACTTCAAACGGCTCGTGGTCCTCCCCGGGACGTTTCTGCACGCCCATGACGACGTCGCCGTACATCTGCAGGAAGCGGCGGTAACAGTCATAGGCAAAGCGCTCGTTCTTACTGCGTTCGGCGAGGGCGCGGACGGTGCGGTCGTTGAGGCCGAGGTTGAGAATGGTGTCCATCATGCCAGGCATCGAGTCACGGGCGCCGGAGCGGACGGCCACGAGCAGGGGGTTGGAAGTATCGCCGAACTTGCGCCCCATGGCGTGCTCGAGTTTCGCGATGGCGTCGTCAATCTGGCGGTCGAGGGAGGGGGGGTAACTGCGGTTGTGGTCGTAGTAGTAGGTGCAAACTTCGGTGGTGATGGTGAATCCGGCAGGGACGGGGAGGCGGATCTTCGTCATCTCGGCGAGGTTGGCGCCCTTGCCGCCGAGCAGGGACTTCATCTTCCCATTGCCGTCGGCTTTGCCGTTGCCGAAGAAGTAGACGTATTTTACTCCCTTGGAGGAGCTGGTTTTCTTGGATTTGGAGGATTTGGATTTGTTGGGCATATTGAAAAGGAGCGTTTCGGAATGCCAGCGAAGGGGAGCTTTGGCAAGCCCGTTCAGACCGGTTTGGGAGCAAGTGGAATGGCGGTCGGCCGACTTTTCCAGGCGGACTCTTGGAACGACAAGACTTTACGGATCCCTTCCTCGGCCAGGCCGAGAAGTTGGTCGAACTCCTGCCGGGTGAAATCGTGTTCCTCCCCGCCGGCTTGGACCTCCACCAGGCGACCCGTGCCGGTCATGACCACGTTCATGTCGACTTCGGCATCCCGGTCCTCGGGATAGTCGAGATCCAGGATGGCCGACCCTTTCAGCAGGCCCACGCTAATCGCGGCCACAGGGCTCTTCAGGGGATCTCCCGCAAGGCGACCGGAGATTTGCAGCCGTTCGATGGCACGGCGCAGCGCGAGACAGGCGCCGGTGATGGCGGTCGTCCGCGTGCCGCCATCGGCGGCGAGCACATCGCAGTCGATCCATAGGCTGCGGGGCCCGAGTGCCTCGAGGTCCGTGACCGCGCGCAGGCTCCGGCCGAGCAGGCGTTGAATCTCCGTGGAGCGGCCATCGACCTTGCCGCGGGCGGAATCGCGCGGCTTCCGGTCGTGGGTTGAGGCGGGGAGCATGGAGTACTCCGCAGTGAGCCAACCGCCGGTGACATTCTTGTCCTTCATCCAGCGGGGTACGGACTCCTCGACGGTGGTGGTGCAGATCACCTCGGTCCTGCCGCAGCGGAGGAGAACGGAACCGGCCGCGTTGCCGGCAATATCCCATTGGCAGGACAAGGGGCGAAGATCGCGGGGGGAACGGCCGTCGGCTCGGGAACTCATCGGGAAAGATCCTCGGCGGCGCGGGCCGTGTTGGAAAGCAGAAGGGCAATGGTCATGGGCCCAACGCCGCCCGGGTTGGGCGTGATGGCCCCGGCCACCGTTTTGACAGATTCGAAATCCACGTCGCCGACCAAACGGTACCCGCGCGGGCTGGTGGGGTCCGTCAGGCGGTTCACGCCAACATCGATGACGGTGGCGCCGGGCTTCACATGCTCCTTTTTTAGAAACAGCGGTTGGCCAAGTGCCCCGATGAGAATATCAGCCTGCCGGGTGATGGCGGGCAGATCGACGGTGCGGGAGTGGGCGAGGGTGACGGTGCTGTCGGCCCCCGGAGCTTTGCGCGCAAGGAGCAGGGCGAGGGGGCGGCCCACGATTTGGCCCCGCCCCACAACGACAGCGTGCCGGCCGGCGGTGGGAATTTTCCCCAGACGGAGGATCTCCAAAATTCCCGCCGGGGTGCAGGGGAGAAAACCGGTGGGGTCACCGAGCAGGAGTTTGCCGAAATTGATCGGGTGGAAGCCGTCCACATCCTTGGCGGGAGAGACCCGGGCATAAACGAGGTCATTCGGCAGGGAGGAAGGGAGCGGCGACTGGATGAGGATTCCATGCACCTTGGGATCGGCATTCAGGGCATCAATCTCCCGCAAAAGCGTTGCGAGGGGGGTGGATTCCTGAAGAACGAGGGTGCGGCTGGCGATGCCGACCTCGTGCGCGCGTTTTTCCTTACGGGAGACGTAGGCCCGGGAAGCGGGATCCTCGCCCACGCGGATAAAGACGAGCCCCGGAACGACCCCCTTGGCCTTGAGGGCCGCGACCCGGGCCGAGGTTTCCCGGTGGGTTTGGGCGGCAAAAGCTTCTCCGTCGAGGATGTGGGCGGCCATGGAAAGTTTACGATGCCGCGAAGGGCCAAAAAGGGGAAGCGGTGAAAGCGGGGTAGTTCAGGAAAAGAGAGGGACCGCTTTGCCCGGAGGGGGTTGCAGGATTTCCATCTCGGGACAGCGCAGCGAGAGGGTCTGGCGAAACCACTCCTGGGCATCCGGATCCCCGTGGACCAAGAAAAGCTTTTTGGGCCTGGCCTGCTCGCAAATCCAGTTGGCCAGGTCCTCCCGGATGGCGTGGGCGGTGAGATCGAAGTAGCGAATTTCGCATCGGACGGGAAGAGGGCCGTGGGGATCGCCCCAATCGACGGAGCCACCCCGGCCGGCGGCCCGAAGCACACCCGCGGGGGAGCTGGGCTCGGTGAAGCCGACAAAAAAAATGGAGTCGTTCTCCCGAGGAAAAAAAAGGCGGGCCAAGGTGTGGCTTGTGGTGTGTGGGGTCATCATGCCGGAGCTGACGAGATAAATTTGCCCGGACTTGGGTCGCAGGGTCGCCAATCGTCGGGGATCGAAGGTTTCCGGGCGGATTTCCGGAATCATCTTCAGGCCGGCGTGCTGGCGGGGGGCGAGGGAGCGTTGGCGGTCATAGACCTCGGTCAGAACGCGGCCGAGGCCGCCAATATAAATCGTCGTCGCGGGAAGGCGGCCATCGCGCCGGGCATGGTGGAGAAGGGTCAGCATTTCCTGTGTTTTTCCCAAGGCAAAGACGGGCATGAGAACGGCGCCGCCGCGGGCGAAAGTCTGCCGGATTGCCTCCAGCAGGTCGTTCTCCATGGAGTCCCGGGTCTGGCCTGAGGGCGTGGGTTGGGCTCCGCGGGTGGTCTCCATCAGAATGGTGTCCCATGGGCCGGGCGGAGGCTGGCAGGGAATCATGAGGGTTTGGCGGGCGAGATTGATGTCTCCGGTGTAAAGGGCGCGCTGGCGGCCACAGCGAATTTCGGTCAGGGCTGAGCCAAGGACATGGCCGGCGTCGTGGAGGACAAACTCGAATTCCGAACCGTCCATCCGAAAAGGTTTTTGCAACGGAAGGGTTTCCCAGGCCCCCACGCAGTCATCGACTCCGCGATGGGTGTAGAGGGGGTAATCCTGCTGGAGAGTCTCCTTTTTTTGGCGGGTCATCACATTGACCGAGTTGTGCAGCAGGGGCTCCGTCAAAGCTGCCGTAGCAGAAGTCATCCAGACTTTTGCGTGGGGCCGCGCGCGGGTCACCAGGGGCAAGGAGCCGGCATGGTCGTGGTGTGCATGGGACAGGATGACGGCCTCGAGGTTCTTCGGCAGGGCGTCGAGCAGAGGGGTGGCCGCCCAGCCTTCGACGCGCGGATGCATTCCTGCATCGAGCAGGACGGAGGAGGAGCCGGATTGGAGCAGGTAGGAATTGGCCCCGATTTCCGGGGCACGGGTCAGGTTGGTGAGGGTGGTCATGAACGGCGGAGCGGAGACCGCAACCGCCGGCTCAGAACTGACCCCGAAGGAGCTGAACAACTTCCTGCGGAAGTTCGTTGCCAGCCTGGGAAACCCGTCCGACCAGCCAGTCGCGGACCAGTTGGTTCCGGCGCTGATTGAGAACCTGAGCCTCGATTTTTGGAAGCTGGGTTGCGGCGACATCGGCCGGCACCGGAAGGCGTTGGGCTAGATAAACGGCCAAGCCCCCATTCTCCGTGCGGACCAACGGACTGACCCGGTTGGCCTCCAACTGGGTGACCACCTGACGGATCCGGTCGGCATCCGGGAAGACAAGGGGCTTGGGATCGGCAGGGGTAAACGCGGGGACCTTGGTGGCGGTCAGGCCGGCGGCCTTGAGAATGTCGTCCCACTTTTTCCCCTGAGAGAGCTCCGCATTGGCCCGATCCAGGAACGCGCGGGAGGTCTGATCGGTGATCTGAAGGCGGGCCTGCTCCTGCCAACGGGCCCGGACGTCCGCCATGGCTTCGGCCAGGGAACGGATGCGGCCGGGTTGAAGATCCTTCAGGCGCAGGACGAGATAACCGTTTTTGGAAGGAAGAAAGTCGCTGATGGGTTCATCCGGAGAAAGGCGAAGGGCGGCGGCCGTCAGGCGCGGATCTGTTTCCCCCGGAAAGGGGATTTCAGCGGCGGTGAAGGGGCCGGCGGTTTTGATGGCTAGCTTGGCTTCCGCAGCTTTAGCCGCGAAATCCGGCCGGGCCTGTCCCTCAGGAAGGTTGAAAAACTGCGAAGTGAAGGCGAAGGCGGTCTCACCGGCCTTGGTTCGGGCTGCCTCGTCGGTGCCGCCCGCCGTGAACTCGACATACTCCACGGTGACCCGCGCCGGAATGGCAAAGGCCTGCTCATTCGCCTTGTGGAAGGCCTCCAGATCCTGCGGGCTCGGCTCGGGCGGCGTCATCTTGGAAGAGTCCCACCGCACCACCTGAGCTTCGACCGAGCCGAACAGTTTCTGGAGACGGCTTTCGGCTTCGCCGGGGAAGACGGCGGCGGTGGAGGAGAGTGCAGTCAAAATCTTTCGCGTCCGGACTTCATCCATGATCGCCTCATTGAAGCGCTCCCCGCTAAAACCCTGTGGATTCAGGAAGTTTTCGGAGAAGCGCGTAAACAGCTCGGGATCGTACTGCCCGTCCTTGAGGAAAAGCGGGTTCTTGCGGATTGATTCGAGGAGCTGTTCCGGTTGGGGGTCGATCCCGGCCTGATCTGCGGCCTGGCTCTGGAGGAGTCGGATCCAGGTTTGAATGGCGAGGAAGCGATCGTTATCGGAGGGGATCCGGCCGGTTTCCAGAGTGACCTCGAGAAGGGTCTGGCGCTGGGCGGCAATGAGATCATTCAGGGAGAGGGTCCGGCCCCCGATTTTGCCCATATTCCCCGCCGCGGGATCCACGCCCCCGGAAGGGGTCCAGTTGCCAAAGAAGATGAAAGAGACTGCGATGACGGCGAGAAGGATCAGGAGGAGACCCTTCAATTTGTCGTGAAGGAAGGTGATCATAGGGCTTTTTGGCTTGTCGGGGGGGTAGGAGGAAAGACCAAAATCCCCATGATGTTAAGCCGCGCCCTCATTCTCTGGGTTTTGTTGCTCTCCGCAGGTTGGGCGCAGGACCAGTTGCGGCTCAAAAGCGGGGAGGTCATCTCGGGGAGCGCGGTGAAATTTGATGACGCCAGCCAATCTCTCACTTTCAAATTCGACAAGGGCACCCTGAGTTACACCCAAGCCGACATTGCCGAGGTTACCCTGAAGGAGCGGCCGGGAGTGGGGGAGGGTCGAAAAGCGCTGGAGGAGGGCAAAATGGAGGAAGTGGTGGCCAAATGGCAGGGGCCGGTGGATCAATTTCTCGGGGTGGATGCCCCTTGGGTTCTCGAATGTGCGGGGGGGCTGGGGCAGGCCTACTTGGCCTTGGGCAAAGTGGCGGATGCGGAAGCTCTCTATGGCAAAATGAAAAAAACCTATCTTTCGGGGCCGGCGGCTCTGCGGGCCGAGGTCGGTTTGGCGGTCGCGACCTCCGGCCGTGATACCGCTGGCACGTTGGCCAAACTCCAATCTCTGGAAGGACAGCTCAAGGAAAGCCTTCGTCCCCTGCGGGCCGACCGCGAAGCCTTGGCGGAATTTTATTTTGCCCGTGGGGAGGCCTGGGAAAAGAAAGGGGAGGCCAAGAAGGCTTTGGAAGATTATTTGCGGGTCAGCATCCTTTACCCTGAACCCCCTTCCTTAGGGCAGCGTTCCGCCAAAAAGGCCGAGGCTCTGCGGCAGGCCAACAAAGACCTAGTCACCGACTGATTCCAAGATTAGGATTTCGCGATGAACTGGACCCTCCGGACTCTTCTTTTTCTCTCCTTGATTCCATTCCCTGCGGCCGCGTCCGAAGGCGGCGCCCATGGCGATACTTTCATGGATTTGTTTCTGTTGGGTGGCGCGGTTTCCTGGCTTCTTCTCATCGCTTCGATTTTGATCATGGCTTTTGCCATCGAAGCGGTGATCAAGATTCGGGTCGGCCGTTTGGCCCCTCCCGCCGTGTATGCCCAGCTCAAGGATGCGTTTGTCTCCGGTAACTATCCACAGGCGGTCCAAATCTGTGTGGCCAACCCATGCTATCTCACCCGCATCGTCCAGGCCGGGCTGGAGCGGTTGGGGCGGGGGCGGGATGCTGCGGAAAAGGCCATGGGGGAGATGACCGCGAAAGAAATCAACGACCTTAAATCCAACATCAACTATCTTTCCGTTATCGGGGTGGTGAGTCCCATGGTGGGTTTGACGGGAACGGTTATCGGGATGATGAAGGCCTTCAAAACCCTCGGTTCCTCCGGCGCAGCGGATCCCAGCAAGCTTTCGGCCAACATCTCCGAGGTATTGTTTGCGACCGCCTTTGGTCTCTTCGTGGCCATCCCCGGATTCGTCCTTTATTATGTTTTTCGGAACCGCGTGCAGACGGTCTCCGTGGCCGTCGAGCAGCAAGTGGGTCACCTGTTTGAGGAAGTTCCCTTTGAACAGCTGACAGGGTATCGGGTGCAGGACTACCTTGCGGAAGGTGCGGCCGCCGGCGCCCCGGCCCCCGCAGCAGCCTAAGGCACCGGTTTTCGGCCATGGCCGGCCACGGAAAAAAGTTCAGTGTGCACGCCGCCGGGGGCGAGGAGGAGCCGGAATTTCAGGTGGCCCCCATGGTCGATGTGCTGCTCGTGCTCCTGATGTTTTTCACGGCCACCACCACGACTGAGGTCAAAAGCCAGATCGCCGATCTGACCTTGCCGGATGCCCAGGAGGCAAGAGACCGGGAGAAAGGCCAGGGGCAGTTCCTGGTGAACATTAACAAAATGGGAGGAGTCGAGGCGTTTGGCCGCAGTGGTCTGGATGAGGGTGCTTTGGCCCGGCTGATCAAGGAGGATTACGATAAAGTGAGGAAACTTGATCCCAACGCCAGTTACCGGGTTCTGGTGAGGGCGGACAAGGATCTCGGCTGGGAGAAGACCAAGGTTGTCCTTAAGGCGGCGGCGGCGGCCGGGGTCGGCAACGTGGTTTTCGCCACGACCAAGGGGGGGAAGGGTTAGTTTATGGCCGGGGGAGGTGGTGGGGGAGAGGGGGAGTTTGGCCTGCAGATTGCTCCCATGCTGGACGTGATGTTTGTGCTCCTGATGTTTTTCATGGTCATGGCGGGCCAGCAGGTCAAGGAAGCGGAGCTTGGAGTTTCGGTTCCCGGCAGCGGCCAACCCTCCTCCACCGCCAAAACCCCCGTGACTCTTCGCATCGCCCCGGACGGAGTGGTGACCTTCAACGACACCCCGGTGGATAGCCGGGAGGACCGGGAGATGCCGAAGCTCCGGGCCCGGCTCAAAAATCTGATCGAGGCGTTTGCCGAGCAGTCGGTGATCATCCGTCCCAATGACCGCGCCCCGTATCAGCGCGTGGTGGATGTGCTCAACGCCTGCGGCGCGGAGCGCGTAAAGAACCTGACATTCGGGGGTTGAGTTCCAGGCCCTGGAGGCCTGTGGGGGTATGGGGAGTTCAGCTTTTCGTCATGGAGGGGAACACGAGCATCCCCGGTCCCCTCCACGACTCAGCAAGGAAACTCAATGACTAAGCCCGGCCCATATATTTCCGCTCGCGGGTATCGACCTTAATCAGTTCCCCCTCCTTGATGAAAAGAGGGACCTGCAACTGAATGCCAGTCTCCAGCTTGGCCATTTTCATGACGTTGTTGGCAGAGTCGCCCCGGATGCCTTCGGGGGACTCCGTCACCTTGAGGGTCACGCTGGCCGGGGCTTCCACGGAAACAACCTTGCCTTCGATGAAACAAATTTCACACGGGGTGTTTTCCGACATGAAGTCTTTGGCCTCCTCCACCAGTTCCGGCGGAAGGGTGATATTTTCGTAATTTTCCGGGTTCATGAACGTGTAGCCGGTGTTGTCCTGATAGCTGAATTCCCATTTTTCACGGGAGACGTTCACGGTTTCCAGACGCTCATCGGAGGCGAGCCGGTGGTCCGAGGAAAGGCCGGAGCGCAGGGAGCGAAAGGTGGCTTGAACAAAGGCCCGCTTGTTGCCCGGGGTGCGGTGGGTGGTGTTGAGGACGACATAAATGTCGCCGTCTTTGGTGACGGCCATTCCTCGTCGTAGGTCGTTTGCGATGACTGCCATGGGGATGAGTCTCCTGCGTTGCGGTCCGTTCAGTAGAGTCTGAAACGGGCCAGATCCTGGGAATCCACCAGCCCAACCGGGCGGCGGGCCGCATCCAAAACAATTAAGTCCTCGATGCGGTGGGTCTCGAAGGTATGCAAGGCCTTGGCGGCCAGACTGTCAACGGTGATGGTCACGGGGTTTTTTGTCATGACGGCGCGGAGCGGCCGGCGGCCGATCTCCGGATCCTTTTGGAAACCACGGACAAAGTCCCCGTGCGTGTAAATTCCCAGGAGTTTCCCGCGGGGATCCACCACCACGGCGGCGCCGCAGCGTTTGGCGGTGATTTGGGCCAGGGCCTTGGCTACCGGAGTGTCCGGTTTGCAGATGGGGATGGTGGAGCGGGGTCGCATGATCTCGCCCACCTTCATGAGGAGATTGCGGCCAATGGTGCCGGCGGGGTGAAGCCGCGCGAAGTCCTCGCGGCGGAACCCGCGGCTCTCCAGCAGGACCATGGCCATGGCATCCCCCATGGCCAGCATGGCCGTCGTGCTGGAAGTGGGAGCAAGATTGAGGGGGCAGGCTTCCTGTTCCACGGAAACGTCGAGGGTGACATCCGCCTGTTGGGCAAGCGGCGACCGCAGGTTTCCGGTGATGCCCACGATGGGAGTGCCAAGACGCTTGAGGAGGGGAACCACGCGGAGAAGTTCATCGGTATTGCCGCTGTAGCTGAGCACAACCACCAGATCCTGGGGGGAGACAACGCCCAAATCCCCGTGGGCGGCATCGACGGGATCCAAAGCCACCGAGGTGGTGCCGGTGCTGGCCAGGGTGGCGGCAATCTTGTGGCCGATATGCCCGGATTTCCCGATGCCGGTGACGATGATTTTCCCTCCGTCTTCCAGCCTTTGGCGCATCAGGTGCACGGCCTTGAGGAAGCTGGGCCCTAGGCGACGGCGCACCCGTTGCAGGGCGGCGATTTCGATGTCGAGAACGCGCTTGGCTTTCTTGAGATGATGTCCGTTGGCCATGAACAGGTTAGAATATCGGGAACAGGCCTCCCGGGCAAACCGTCTTGCGGCTTGAGCCAAGGCCGGATTCGACGCACGGTAGGCGGGTGAAAAGCTGGCCGGAACTTTTTCTCGCACTCCGTTTCCTGCGTCCTGGGCGCAGCTTTGTTTCCGTGATCACGGTTCTGAGCTGGCTGGGGGTGGTGGCGGGCGTGTTGGTGCTCATCGTGGTCCAGTGCGTGATGCGTGGCTTTGAGGAGGAGTTGACCCGCAAAGTCATCGGGTTCCAGTCCCACCTGACGGTCGCGGGGCAGGGTCCTTTGCCGGAACCGGCGCGATTGCTGGAACTCATCCGGGCAGAACCCGGGGTCATCGGGGCAAGTCCCTCCGTGTTGGGGCCGGTTCTGGCGGATACCCGGGGCCGAATCTCGACCCCAAGGATCAAAGGTTGGGATGTGGCCACGGCGGAAACCGTGGTTCCGCTCAAGGATTGTCTGATCGACGGGGCTTGGCAGCCCGGCCCGGATCAGTTGGTGGTGGGTGCGGAATGGGCCCGGGCCAACCGTGCGGAAATCGGGGCGGAAGTGAATGTGCTCGGGCCCCAGCAGTTCAAGGACATGATGAGCCGGTCCAACGTACCGGCGGCGCCGCGGAAGATTCCCTTGCCACGCACCTTTCGGGTGACGGGGATTTTTAAAACCGGCATGCACGACTACGACGCCGACTACCTTTTGACGGATCTTCCCACCGCCCAGGAGATTTACGCGGTGCCAGACTCCGTGCATGGCATTGCCATCCGGTTGCAGGATCCCAGCCAAGCAGCTGCGGTCGCGGATCGCCTCCGAACAAAGTTGGGGGGCGGGATCCGGGTGCTCACTTGGATGGATCATAACCAGCGCCTTTTCGCCGCCGTGGCCGTGGAACGGAGGGTCATGAGCTTTCTGCTCTTTTTTGTCATGGCCGTGGCGGCCTTGGGCCTCAGCGGCACACTGATCACGGTGACGGTCCAGCGGGCCAAGGTGATCGGCACGCTGGCGGCCCTGGGAGCCACGCCCGGGCAGATCGCCACCGTCTTTACCCTCTATGGAGTGGTGGTGGGAGTGCTGGGAGCCGTGGTCGGTGTGGTGGGCGCCTGGTTGGTGTTGGTCAACCGGAACGGGATGGCCGACCTGATTGCCAAGGTCAGCGGACAGGAACTTTTTCCGCCGGAGATTTATCACTTTTCATCTTTACCGGTAAAATATGACCCCGGTGTCTTTCTTGGGGTGGCGGCGGCCGGCTTGGCCCTTAGCGTTCTCGCCGCCTTGTTGCCGGCTTGGGCCGCGGCCCGGACGGAACCTGCCGCCAACCTAAAACGTTCATGAGTGCCCCTCTGCTCGAAGTCCGCGACCTTCACAAGAGCTACCAGCTCAAGGGTAGGGAACCATTGGAAATTCTTCATGGCATCGACCTGAAGCTCGACCCGGGGGAGTGCCGCCCCGTTTGTGGCCCGTCGGGGGCTGGTAAATCCACCCTGCTGCACTTGCTGGGCGGGTTGGAAAACCCCGACCGCGGGGAAATTGTTTGGAAAGGCGAGAGCACCCGTGGATGGGACCGGGCGAGGTGGGCGGTCTGGCGCCGGAAAGCGGTCGGCTTTGTGTTCCAATCCTACCACCTCATCCCCGAACTGACGGTGGAGGAGAACGTGCGGCTTCCCGCCATGCTGGCCGGGGTCCATTTGGGCGAGACTTGGGAGGATTTGTTGGACGAGGTCGGCATGACGCTGCGCCGGGATCACCTGCCGGCCGAGCTTTCCGGCGGGGAACAGCAGCGGGTGGCGGTGGCCCGGGCGCTGGTTCTCGAGCCGGAACTGATTCTGGCCGACGAACCCACCGGGAATCTTGACGGGGCCTCCGCTTCGGCGGTGCTTGATTTGCTTGTGAAGATGGTGCGTCACCGGCAAAAATCTTTACTTCTGGTCACGCACGACGAAACCGTGGCCGGGCGGGTGGGAACCCCGCTCCGGATCACGGACGGAAGGCTGGCCGAAACCCACCCATGATTATCTATATCGACGGTAAATTTTACCCCGAGGACGAGGCGAAGATCTCGGTCTTTGACCACGGCCTTTTGTATGGAGACGGCGTCTTTGAGGGCATCCGCGCTTACGAGGGGCGGGTCTTTAAGCTGGAAGAGCACCTTCGCCGTTTGGAGGACTCCGCCAAGGCCATTCTTCTTAAGATCCCCCTCAACCGGGATGAGATGCGGGCCGCCGTGCTGGAGACCTGCCAACGGAACAAAATGAAGGCCGGCTATCTCCGCCTGGTGGTCACCCGGGGCAAGGGATACTTGGGACTCTCTCCGGACCGCTGCAAAAAGCCGACGGTCATCATCATCGCCAGCGAGCTGGAACTGTATCCCGAAAAATATTATCGCGAGGGTCTGCGGGTCGTCACGGTACCCACGTGGCGAAACTCCCCGGCCGCGCTGGATCCGGCCATCAAGTCGCTCAATTACCTCAACAACATCCTCGCGAAAATTGAGGGGCAACAGGCCGGGGCGCAGGAGGTGATTCTGCTGAATCCCCAGGGCATGGTGGCGGAGTGTTCCGGGGACAATATTTTCCTGATCCGGGACCAGGTCCTGATTACCCCGAAGCTGTCTTCCGGAGCCTTGAACGGGATCACCCGGAATACCGTTTTGGAGATCGCCCAGGAAGCCGGCTGGAAGACCCGGGAGGACGATGTTCGGCGGTACGATCTGTTCACCGCAGAGGAGATGTTCCTCACGGGAACCGGGGCTGAGGTCATCCCTGTCGTGGAGGTGGATGGTCGCGCCATCGGCACGGGCAAACCCGGCCAACACACCGCCGATCTGATTCGCCGCTACCACCAGCTGGTCACCACCACGGGGACGAAGATCCCCGCCTGACGCGTGCCGTGGATTGCCAGAAGTGCGCCCGCAAGCCTGCCACGGTTTTCATGACCACGGTGGTCGGCGGGGAGCTCAAGCGGACCGATCTTTGTGAGGACTGCGCCCGGGAGAGCGGTGCCGTCCATCCCTCCGGTTTTCTTTCCGCGGAAGCCCTCATGACAACCCAGACCCCCGCCCCGGTCTCCGGCGTGGAAAAATGCCCGGCCTGTGGCTACACACTGGAGAGCCTGCAAAAGACCGGCCGCTTCGGCTGCGGGGTCTGTTACGAAAAATTCTCGGGTTCACTGCGGGAGTTGCTCCTGGAATCGCAAAAATCCCTGACTCATATGGGCAAGCGTCCCGGCAGAAAAAAAGCCGGACGGGAAGAGTTGGAGGCGGAACTCAGGCAACTGATTCAAACCGAGCAGTTTGAGGAAGCCGCCAAACTGCGTGATCGTATCGCCCGGCTCAAGCCTGCCAATCGGAAGGGGAAAACGGAATGAAAGTCCCCCTCGAATGGCTGCGGGAGTGGTGCGGATGGGAGGGCACACCCGGGCAAGTCGCCGACCGCTTTACCCGCAGTGGGACGGAGCTGATTTCGATGCACTCCACCGGGTGTCAGGTGACGGGAGTGGTTACGGCGAAGATCCTTGATAAGAAACCCCATCCCAATGCCGATCGGTTGACCGTTTGCCAGGTGGATGACGGCACCGGCCCCCGCCAGGTGGTCTGCGGTGCCAAAAATCATCAGGCGGGCGATATCGTCCCGCTGGCAAAGCCCGGCACGAGCTTCCCCGACGGGATGACCATTAAGTCGGCCAAGCTGCGGGGAGAAAGCTCGGAGGGGATGCTTTGTTCCTCGAAAGAACTGGGTCTTGCGGAAGATGCCGAAGGACTTCTCCTCCTTCCCCAAGACACGGCCTTGGGGGTTCCGTTGGAAAAGATTTTCCCCGGGGAGACCGTGTTGGAGTTTGAAGTTACGCCAAACCGGGCGGATCTGGCCTCGATCGAGGGGATCGCCCGGGAATTCATCGCCTTGGGGGCCAAGGCCAAGGATCGTGGTCCCATGCAAGCTCCTGCCGCCGGACCGTTATTGGGCTGGAAAGTGGAGGTGGCTGATCCCAAGGACTGTCCTCGTTATTCGCTTACGGAGATCTCGGTCAAAAGCGGGGTCGACTCTCCCGAATGGATGAAGCAGCGGCTCTCCGCCTGTGGCATGCGCAGTCTGGGGTTACTCGTGGACGTGACGAACTATGTGCTGCTGGAAATGGGGCAACCGGTCCATGCGTTTGATGCGGCGAAGATTCAGGGGAAAACGATTCAAATCCGGCGGGCCAGGGCCGGAGAAAAAATTTCCGGATTGGACGGCGGAACCCACCAGGTGACGATCCAGGATCTGGTCATTGCCGATGAGCAGGGGCCGATCGCCCTGGCCGGGGTGGTGGGGGGCAGGGACAGCGCCGTGGGGGCCGGGACGAAGAAAATTCTTTTGGAATCCGCCCGCTTTCACCCTGGCACGGTGCGCAAAACTGCGCGGAGGCTCCCTTTGCACACCGAATCCTCCCGTCGATTTGGTCGCGGAGGGTTGGACCCTGCCTTGGTGGAGCGCGCGCGGAATCGGGTGATTTCGCTCCTGCAGCAGTGCGGAGCTTTGGAGAAAGTGGAAGGGACGACTCTGGTGGGAGCGGAAAAATCCAAGCCGGGTGGGGTGATCACGCTGCGATTGGATAAAGTGGAGCGGATGCTCGGACATGTCCTCGACCCAAGGAAAATCCAGGAACGACTCACGGCGCTGGGCTTTGAGGCGCGGGGAGAGGGATGGATCGCCCCCAGTTGGCGGGAAGATGTCCGGGAGGAAATGGATCTCATTGAGGAGTTGGTGCGCTTGGAAAACCTGGAAGAAACCCCCTCGGCGCTGGATTCCTTGGCGGAAAGCGAATCGGCGGAAGACCGGGAGGATCGGCGGCGACGCGGGATTCGGGCCTTTTTGGTGGAACGTGGATTTACCGAAACACTCACCGGGAGCCTGGTCCGCAAGGAAGAGGGGGGTGCGGTGGGGTTGACCATTCCGGCGGGCCCGGACGCGGCCGCGATTCGGTCGTCCCTGATTCCGGGAATTTTGGGTTCGGCCGGTCGGAATGTTTCCCGGGGAAGCGCCGACTTGAAGCTTTTTGAAATTGGCCGGGTCGCGGGAGAGAAGGGGAGGGAAGAAATGAGACTGGCCCTGCTGGTGGCGGGCCGGGAAAGGCCGGTGGACTGGCAGGAGAGGGAGGAAAAGGCGGGCTGGTTTAGTTTGCAGGGCATCCTGGAGGAGTTGCGGGCCCGTTTCCCCGGGATTCCTTCAGGGACAATGTCGCGGGAGGCCGGTGGGGCGGAGAAAAAGCAGGCGGGGCTCAAGATTCCCGTGTGGGTCGCGGAAACCACCCTGGGATCCTCGGCAGGGAAGATTGCCGAGAACCGGGACATGAGCAGTTTTCCGGGGGTAGAACGGGATCTAGCCCTGGTGGTTCCGGAGGCTGTGCCGTACGCCGAAGTGGAGAAAGCCATCCGTGCAGTGGCACCGGCGGAACTGGAGAGTCTGAAGGTTTTTGACCGGTTTCGGGATCCTTCCGGGGTCAAGGTGGCCCAAGGCTTCTTGTCGCTGGGTTGTCGCTTGCAATTCCGTTCGAATGCGCGCACGTTGACGGAACAGGAGGTCAGTGGCTGGGAGAAGAAGATTCTCGAGTCGCTCTCCACCCGGTGCCAAGCCAAGCTCCGGGGAGTTCTTTGAACCAGATTGTTTTGGTTTCACGCCCTGCCCGGCGCGTGTGACGGAGCAATTTCTTTCGTCCGATATAATCAAATACGAGGCCCAACCCTAATCCGAACATGTCGTGCCTTGATTGGAAGGCAGACGCGGAAGCGGGAGCCTCAAGTTCTGGAGGATTCCAGGGTCGAAAGAAATTTTCCTAGCGCCCGGGTGGGGCGTGTTTTTTAGGGGGTGGCGGGACCGGGAATCTTCGCGGCCATCGACTTCACCTTGGGCAGGTTGGTCAACAGATCGGCGATCGCGTCATAACGTCCGGAGAGAAGGCCTTGCTGGGCACTGGCCTTCATGGTGACGGGGAAGTTCAGTTGGCCTGCCGTTACCTTTAAGTTTTTCAAATCGATTTCCACCTCGGTCGCCGGTTCCCGGAGAATCAGTTGGGTCAGGGCCTGCAGATCCTCTTTTTTGGCGGAGACGCAGGGAAGTCCCAGGGTGGTGCTGTTGCCAAAAAAGATTTCGGCGAAGTTTCCCGCGATGACCGCCTGAAATCCTGCCCGGACGATCGCCTGGGGGGCGTGTTCCCGGGAGCTGCCACAGCCGAAATTCATCCCGGAAACGAGAATGGTGGCCCCCTTGAACTTGGCCTGGTCGATCGGGTGGTCCTTGGTTTTGCCCTCCGGAGTTTGGCGGATGTCGCGGAAAAGGAATTCTCCCAGGCCGTCGAACGTCACGCAGCGCATGTAGCGGGCCGGGATGATTCGGTCGGTGTCGATGTCGTCGCCCTCCACGGGAACGGCCCGGCCACGGACTTTCAGAATGGGAGAGAGGGACATCTCAGGCCTTGGAGAAAACCTTGCGGGCATCGCTGACTTCGCCGGTCACGGCGGCGGCCGCGACCATGACCGGGCTCATGAGCAGGGTCCGCCCGGTCGGACTGCCTTGCCGGCCCTTAAAATTTCGGTTCGAGGACGAGGCACAGATCTCGTCCCCCACGAGTTGGTCGGGGTTCATGCCGAGACACATGGAGCAACCCGCCTCTCGCCAGTCGAATCCTGCCTCCTTGAAGATCCGGTCGATCCCCATTTCCTGACATACCTTGCTCACACCCTGCGATCCCGGGACGGCAATGGCCCGGATGCCCGGGGCCACCTTGCGTCCCTTAAGGAATTTGGAGGCCTCGACAAAGTCGGAGACTCTCGCGTTGGTGCAGGAACCGAAGAAGGCGACCTGGATTTTTTGCCCGGCCAGTTTTTGTCCGGCCTTAAACTTCATGAATTCAAGTGCCTCCCTGGCGGAGGAACGGTCGGCTTCGGGAAGTTGCTCGGGGGAGGGGATGGCCTCATCAATAAAGATGCCCTGGCCAGGGTTGATGCCCCAAGTGACGGTGGGACGAATCTCGGAAGCCTCGAAGACCTTCACGTCGTCGTAGGTGGCATCCGGATCGGAGGCTACTTTTCTCCATTCTGCCACGGCGGCGTCCCACTCTTTGCCTTTGGGGCAGTAGGGGCGGCCTTGCAGATATTCGAAAGTCTTTTGGTCGGGATTCACGTAGCCGACCCGGGCACCGCCCTCGATCGACATATTGCAAATGGTCATCCGCTCTTCGATGGAGAGGCCCTCGATCGTCGGGCCGGCGTATTCGTAGGCAAAGCCGGTGCCGCCGTTCACTCCAAGGGTGCGGATCACGTGGAGGATAATGTCCTTGGCGTAGACGCCGGGACCCAGTTTGCCGCGGACCTCGATTTTCCGGACCTTGAGCGGTGAAAGGGCCATGGTTTGGGTGGCCAGCACATCGCGGACCTGGCTGGTGCCAATGCCGAACGCCACGGCGCCGAAGGCCCCATGGGTCGAGGTGTGGGAGTCTCCACAGGCGATGGTGGTGCCTGGTTGGGTAATGCCCTGTTCGGGGCCGACGATGTGGACGATGCCCTGTTTGCCGGAGGGAATGTCGAAGAACGTGATCCCAAAATCAGAGCAGTTTTTCCGAAGTTCTTTGATCATGGCGTCGGCCAAGGTGTCCTTGAAGGGCTCGACCCGCTGGTCGGTGGGGACAATATGGTCGACCGTGGCAAAGGTTCGTTGGGGGAAGGCCACTTTCAGGCCGAGGTCCCGGAGCATTCCGAAGGCCTGAGGGCTGGTGACTTCGTGAATCAGATGGGTTCCGATGAACAACTGGGTGGAGCCGTCGGGCAATTTGCCCACGGCATGCCGGTCCCAGACTTTCTGGAAAAGCGTCTTACCCATAAGGATTTAGAATAAACGATTTAAGCCTTTCAGGCAAAGGCCGAGATCAAGAGATTTGCACGCTGAATTGGGTTTGCGGACGGGTCGGCCTTTTTCATCCCTGAAAGATAGATCGCTCGGTAGGGACGCCTCGCCGAGGCGTCCGGGATAAAAATGTTAGCGAGCTCGAACCCAGAGAGTC
>CAZWQT010000002.1:0-66956 GCA_964635945.1 uncultured Akkermansia sp.
CGGATCCATTTTTCCTTTTGGAGGGCGAGGCGCCGCCCAACCCATTCACCCGGGCCGGGGTCACGACCGGTGGCATAAAGCTCCGTGCGCCGCAGAATCGAGCGGATGTAAGCCTTGGTGGTAGGAAAGTCCATGACTTCAAGAAATTCGTGGGCCTGCAGTTTTGGTGT
Source organism: uncultured Akkermansia sp. (assembly GCA_964635945.1). Taxonomy (GTDB): domain Bacteria; phylum Verrucomicrobiota; class Verrucomicrobiia; order Methylacidiphilales; family Verrucolacustridaceae; genus Verrucolacustris. Next base: position 171 of record CAZWQT010000002.1, read on the forward strand.
TTTAGCTGCCCAACGCCGGGCCCGGGTGATTCCGGCGTTGTACTCTGCCAAACCGAAAACCTCCGGGCGGTCAGCCCCTTCCTCTGCCCAGCGCCGGATGGCTCGGGCCAGATACCACGTCCCAACAGCGAGATTGGTTCGGGGATCGAAGAGATCCGTGTCGCGGAAGGAGCGGATGCGGTGGGCCTTGGCCCAATCCTCGGCGGCCCCGGAAGTGACCTGCATCAGCCCCCGTTCGCCGGCGCCACCGATAGCCCGGACTTCAAAATCGCTTTCCCGCCAGACAACCGCTTTAACCAAGGCCAGGGGGAGTCCGCGCTGGGCGGCGGCCTCGGCCATGAGGGGTCCGACGGCCTGGGCTCGTCGGATTTCCCCCAACCAGGCAAATCCGACCAGCAAAAAAGGGGCCAAAATGAGTGCGACAGGGGCGAGAATCCTGGGGCGGGCCAGAAGCATTCAGAAAGAGTAATCAGGTCCGGAGGGCGGGGAAGCTAGGGAAACTTGCAGGGAGGGTAAAAAGGGCGCAGAGGCAAAGGGTGGAAACATCAGAATTTGTGCGGGTGGCTCCTGAACTGGGGCTGGACCGCCTGTTTGATTACCGGATTCCCGCAGCGCTGCGGGGAAGGATCCGGCTGGGGCAACGGCTGAAAGTGCCTTGGGGCAAGCGAGAGATTTTGGCCTATGCGGTGGACTTTCCCCACCAACCGGAAGTCGAGAACGTGCGGGATGTGACGGAGGTCGCCGGAGAGCGGCCATTGATTCCTCCCGGTCTTTGCCAACTGGCCCGGTGGATGGCTGATTACTATGCGTGCGATCTTGCGGCGGCCTTGCGAACGATTTTACCGGGTCCGGTCCGCTCTCATGAAGGCGGCGGTAAGGTGGCTTGGTGGATTTCTCCCCTGCCGGGAAAAGAGGAGTTGGCGGCCAAAGTATTGAAGGGTGCCAAGACCCAGGCCAAGGCCTGGGAATTTCTCTCGCGGAGCGGAGGGGGATGGCTTACGGCGTTGGCGCGGGAAAGCGGGATAGGCACGGCGGGGTGGCGGGCCTTGGTGGATCGTGGTTTGGCGGAACGTTTGGAGAAAAGATACGTTCGCGATGAGGAGGCGCCCGAGACTGGTTGGCCGGATACCGGGAAAAAGCCTGAACTGGCTGAGGAGCAGGCCGCCGCCATGCGGTGGTGGGCCGAGGAGAGGAACAAGGAGCGGGGTGGAAGGCCGGTCCTTTTGGAAGGTGTGACGGGAAGCGGAAAGACGGAGATTTACTTACGGGCCTTGGAAGCGGTGTTGGCGGAGGGGCGTAACGCGGTGGTCTTGGTTCCGGAGATTTCTCTGACACCACAGACGGTGGCCCGTTTCCGGGGTCGGCTGGCCGGGCAGCGGGTTCGCCTTTGCGTTCTGCATAGTGCACAGACCGCAACGGAGCGCCGGGAATCCTGGCATGAGATCCGGGAGGGGCGGGCCCGCGTTGTCATCGGAGCCCGATCCGCGCTTTTTGCACCGTTGGAGAATTTGGGGCTGATCGTGGTGGATGAGGAGCATGACGGGGGATACAAGCAGGGCGAGTCGCCTCGTTATCACGCGCGGGACTTGGCGGTCGTGAGGGGTCGGATCGAGGGGGCCCCGGTGATCCTGGGAAGTGCCACCCCATCCCTGGAAAGTGCGTACAATGCAGACCGGGAGAAGTACCTGCGGATTCGGCTCACCCAGCGGGTGGATGGGGCGAAGTTGCCCAAAGTCCAGATTATCGATTTACGGAAAGAGGATAAACCGAAGAAGGGTGGGCCGGTCATGTTGTCAGCGGCACTCCGGCAGGCGCTGGAGGAGCGAAGAAAAAAAGGGGAGCAGAGTCTTGTGCTGCTTAATCGAAGGGGATATGCGCCAAGCGTGCAGTGCCCCCATTGTGGAAGGGTGGAAGATTGTGAGCGCTGTGCCGTCCCTATGACCTACCACCGCAGTGCGGGGCGGATGAAGTGCCACTTTTGCGATGCCGAAAAACCGGCGCCGACCGTATGCCCGGGATGCGGCTCCCCCCAACTAAGATTTACCGGAGCCGGGACCGAAAGGTTGGAGGAGGCGGTGCTGGAGGCCCTGCCCGGGGTGCGCCTGACGCGAATGGATTCGGACAGCATGAAAGCACGCGGGGCGCATGGCAAAGCCCTGGCCGCCTTTCGGGAAGGGAGGACGGACATTCTTTTGGGGACCCAAATGATCGCGAAAGGACTGCATTTTCCAAAGGTGACCTGTGTGGGGGTGGTGGGCGTGGATGCGGCCTTGAACCTGCCGGACTTCCGGGCATCGGAACGGGTGTTTCAGCTCCTGGTCCAAGTGGCCGGACGCGCGGGGCGGGGCGAAATTCCCGGGGAGGTGTTTGTACAAACCTACACCCCATTTCACCCGGCCATTCAGTTTGCACGCCATCACGACGTCAGCGGTTTTCAGGAACAGGAATTGGAGTACCGCCGCGCCCACGGCTACCCGCCCTTCAAGCGGGCGATTCTTGTCTCTTTTTCCGGCTCAAGTGAGGCGCAAACGGCGGCCTCCATCCGTCATGCGGCAGATCAGTTGCGGAAACTTTGGAAAGGGAGGGTGGAGGTGCCGGAACCCGGGGCTGCGCCGATCGCCCGGGTGGAGGGGAAGTTTCGGTTTCAACTATTCCTTTTGGTGGAAAAAGTGGCGGAATTAATGAGTGATCTTAAACGGGAGGTGCTGGCGCCTAAATGGCCAACCGGCATACGTGCGAGCGTCGATGTGGATGCGCAGGACCTGTTATAGATTCTTCCGAACGTATGTGGTGATCCTGCGGCAGAAGAGTGGTAAGAAAGAGGCTTGAGCAGGCTGTTTCTCACCACGGCGATTGATTATGCCAACGCCAAGCCCCACCTGGGGCATGCGTACGAGAAGGTTTTGACGGATACCCTGGCGCGTTTTGCTCGAAGAACCGGGCAAAACGTGCGCTTTTTAAGCGGCCTGGATGAGCATGGGCAAAAAGTTCAGCAAAGCGCCGGCCAGGCGGGCAAGAGCCCGCAGGAATTTGTGGACGGCATCTGCAGTCAATTTTCCAAATTATGGAAAACCCTGTGGGTGGAGCCGGATGACTTTCTAAGAACCACCCAGCCACGGCATAAAAAACTGGTGGCCGAAGTCCTGGACAAGCTGCACCGCCAAGGGGATATCGTGAAGGGAACCTTTAAGGGGTTCTACAGTGTCCGGGCCGAACAGTTTCTAACCGAGAAAGAGCGGCAGCCGGATGGCACCTGGCCGGAAATTTACGGTGAGGTGGTGGAGCTGACCGAGGAAAATTACTTCTTTAAGTTGTCCAAGCATCAGGAATGGCTCCGTGATTTGATCCAGAAACAGCCTTCCCTGATTTTTCCCGAGTTCCGGGCCAAGGAGCTTCTGGGAGCTCTGGAAAAACCTCTTCCAGATCTTTGCATCTCCCGACCGAAGGCCCGGTTGGCCTGGGGAATCCCGCTGCCTTTTGACAATCACCAAGTCACTTACGTTTGGTTTGACGCTCTTTTGAATTACGTGACCGGGGCGGGAAGCGGGGAGGGTAAATTATCCGATTGGGAGCCCGCCGTGCATGTGATTGGGAAGGACATCCTGGTACCGGCTCACGGAATCTATTGGCCCTGCATGCTCAAGGCCCTCGGCCTGCCGATGTTTGCCAAGCTGCTGGTTCATGGATTCTGGACCCGGAGGAGCGAGAAATTAAGCAAGTCGACCGGCAATGTGGTGGATCCGGAGGAGCTTTCCGCCAAGTACGGGGCAGATGCCTTCCGCTATTATGTCCTACGGGAGATGGCGCTGGGACACGACGCGGATTTCGACGAGGACTCGCTGGCGGCCCGGCGAAAGGGGGAACTGGCGCATGAGCTGGGGAACCTCCTCCAGCGCACGGGGTCGATGATCGGGCGATATCGGGAAGGAAAAATTCCCGCTGTGGCCACACCAGATCCCGTCTCCGAGGGCTTTCGCGACACCGTATTGCATGCCTTGAGGAAATGGGATGAGTTGATGCAGGGATCACAGATTCATCTGGCACTCGGGGAGTTATGGAAGGCGGTCCAGGCGGCCAATCAACTGATCGAGGCCAGGGCCCCGTGGAAACTTGCGAAGGATCCAGCCAAGGCCGATGAGTTGGATGCGACCCTCGCGGATGCAGCCGCCGCCTTGGAACTAGTTTTGCTCGAGGCAGCCTGTGTGATTCCCCAAACCGCGGAAGCAGGACTGACCCAACTAGGTTTTCCCGGGAGACCCGGTTCGAGACAAAAGGACTGGCCGGCCTGGCCGACCGAACAGGCGGGGAGGGCTTTAGGGACCATCACCCCCCTTTTTCCCATGCTCGAGGAGGAGAGAGCCCCCCGGGCATGACACGCGGGGCGGTTGCGCCCAAGGGCGGATTTCGGCATTTTGTTTGGCCTATGGAGAACAAATCATGAGCACGAAGTACGCGCACCCCGAGGCCCTGGTGGAGACCGAATGGCTCGCCCAAAATCTCAAGGACCCCGGCCTTCGGATTGTGGAAAGCAACGAGGATGTCTTGCTTTACGACACCGGACACATTCCCAATGCGGTGCACATCGATTGGCGGCGGGATTTGCAAGATCCTTTGGTTCGGGACTACATCAGCCCGAAGGCGTTTGCCGACCTTTGTCAACGTAACGGAATCTCTCCAGATACGACGGTGGTCTTTTACGGGGATAAGTCGAACTGGTGGGCTTGTTACGCCTTGTGGGCTTTCCGGTTGTTTGGCCATAGCAAGGTCAAGATTCTCAACGGTGGGCGTGACAAGTGGGTTTCCGAAAAGCGGGCACTGACCCGGGACAAGGTGACCGTTCCGGCGGCTTCCTATCCGGTTCCGGCCAAGCGTCTCGATGCCGAAATCCGCGCCTTTTACGAGGACGCCCTGGCGTTCAGCCAAGGAAAAAAGCCGCTGATCGATGTCCGCTCCCCCGGGGAGTTTAAGGGCGAGGTCACGCATATGCCCGAATACCCGCAGGAAGGGGTTCTCCGGGGCGGACATATTCCCGGGGCCAAAAGCGTTCCATGGAAGACGGCGGTCAGGGAGGATGGCACCTTCAAATCCCCCGAAGAGCTTGCCAAAATTTACCTGGAGGGTTGCCAGTTGGGTACGGACAAGGAAGTGGTGGCCTATTGCCGGATCGGGGAGCGTTCCAGCCATACCTGGTTTGTGTTGAGTTATCTTCTGGGCCTGAAAAAAGTCCGCAACTACGACGGTTCCTGGACGGAGTGGGGCAACCGGGTGCGGGCGCCGATCGAACGTTCCGACTAGTCTGCGGAGAGCAAAGCCCCGGTCCAACCGGGCAGGGTAATGCGAAGCTCATCCTCCCGGGCGGAGACCTGAACGTCTTCCAGGGCACCGGAAGAGACAAAAGTAGGGGTGAATTTCCTTTTGAGTGAGATGTCTTTCCATGAAATCACGTGGGTTTGTGGTTCGGGGTTTCGGTTAAAGACGGCCATTTGTGGTTGTGAGCCCTCCCGAAGCCAGGCAAAAGTCCGGCCCCGGTTAGAGCTTCCGAGAATGCGTATAGGACCGCCGACCAGTTCCGGGTGCTTTTTTCGCAGGGCCAGCACTTCCCTATAAAAAGAATGTAGGGCAGGATCGAAGTTGATCTCATCCTTGCGTTTTGGTTGGCCGGCGGGGCTGATTGTCTGGGGCTCATAGGAGAGGTCCGCCCAGACCATGGGCATGCGGTCATCCGGATCATCTCCTCCCCACATTCCGGCCTCGGTTCCGTAATATAGGTAGGGAGCGCCGGGGTAAGTGACCTGAAACAGGGTGAGCATCCGCTGGAGGCGGCGCTCATCCTCCCGGGGTTTTCGGATCAGGTAAGGCTTTTCCGTGCAACCGGCCCAGAGATCCCCATCGTAACCGAAAGCGTCCTCCTTGGCGAAATAGGGCCGATTCCGGTTTACAATCATCGAGGGAAGGCGGTCGGTGTCATGGGAGTCAAAGAGGTTTTGGTGGCGTAAGGCCTCCTCCCACGTGAATTTTTCCCGGCGGTCCTCGATCAATTGAAGAAACTCTTGGGTGGAAAGGGTGGCGTGGACCATCCCACCCTTGATGGGCATAGCAAAGGCATAGTAGTTCATGACCCCGTCGAATTTGGCCTCGCGCATAAAATCCTGGGCCTCCACCCAGATCTCCGGAACCGTATAGGCCAGGGGATTGATGGATTTCACGTACTCGTTCCAATCCGACCAGAATCCTGTGCCGACTTCGTTGGCCACGTCCAACCGCCAGCCGTCCACCCCGTCGGACGGGTTGCCGTCCCCATTGGGATCCATCCAGCGCTTGGTGATGGCAAACAAGTAAGCCTTCACCTGAGGATCGAGATTTTTACGGCCCTTCTCGTCCGTGACCTCGGAGAATTCCGGCATGGACTTCACGCCCCACCACCCTGCGTAGTCAAACTCGTTCCGCTCCGGGGTCTTGGGATCATCGAACTGATGCACGTGGAACCAGTGGGTGTAAGGGGAGTTTCCCTGATTCTTCTTCAGATCCGCAAAGGCAAAGAAGCTGGTGGCGCAGTGATTGAAGACGCCGTCGAGGATGACGCGGATGCCCCGCTGGTGGGCTTTCTGCACAAGGTCCAAAAACATTTTGTCCGCCGCCGTCCATTTCCAGGTGGAGGGATCTCCGGTCTCCCCATCGATCATCGCCTTGTCGCCCTCAGGATCCGGGCCGAAATGAGGATCCGCGTGGTGATAGGAGCGGGCGTCGTATTTATGAAGGGAGCTCGACTCAAAAATAGGGTTCAGATAGAGCGCGGTGATCCCGAGTTCTTGCAGATAGTCCAGTTTGTCGATGATCCCTTGAAAGTCCCCGCCATAACGGCGGTGGTGCATAGTGCCGTAGGCATCCGGGGCCAGAGATTTTTCCCAATCGTCCATGCCATACCACTCCTTCGTCCAGGGGGTGATTCGCCAGGTGGAGCGGACTTGTTCGGGCACCCGGGAATACTCCGCGGTGGGGTCGTTTGTCGGGTCCCCATTGCGGTAACGCTCCGGGAAAATCTGATACCAAATTGCGTGTTTGGGCCAGTCACGGGCGGGAATTTCCCTCACGGCGGCGAGAGGGGGGCTGTTTTTTTCAGGGGCAGTGGCCGAAGGGGATGCCTGGTGGAGGCGGGACACATGGAACCGAACCCAACCCAGGGAACCGGCCAGAATGACCGCCCCTGTTGCCAGCAAGACCCAGAGGTATTTGTTCAGGCGCACCTGTCCAAGTTAGCGGAGGAGCGGAGGAAAGGGCGACGCCTTACTTCTGCTTCAAGAGGGATCCGGTAAGGCCGGGCAGGGTTATGGACGCCTTACCCTTGGCTTGTCTGACGACGGCGTCCGAAATGGTGCCGGAGGAAATAAAGAAGGGCTCCAGGGGAGGCGCCTCGCTTCCATCGGTGGTGCCAAACTGGAAAGTGAAGGTTTGGGGGTCGGTGTTTCGGTTGAACACCGCCACCACCGTTTCCGCGCCGGTGCGGGCAAAGGAGAACATCTTGGCGGAATTATCCGCTCCAATCAGCTGGTAGGTTCCGTCCTGCAGGGGAGGGACTTTTTGGCGAAGGTGAAGAACTTCGCGGTGGTAGGCATGAAGGGAAGCATCCAAGTTGACATCATCATGACGTTTGGGTTGTCCGGCGGGACTGAGGGTTTGTGGCTCGAACTTTAGATCTTCCCACACCATCGGCATCCGGTCATCGGGGTCGTCCGCTCCCCACATGCCGGTCTCGGTTCCGTAGTAGAGGTAGGGGGCGCCGGGATAGGCGGCCTGGAAAAGTAGGATCATCCGTTGGAGCATTCGGTCTTTTGCGTCGGGTTTGCGGACAAAGTAGGGCCTCTCCGGGTTGTTGGCCGAAACCTGGGCGTCATACGCGAACATGTCGGCATTGCCGTAGTAAGTCCGATCCCGGTTCACGATCATGGAGGCAAACCGATCGGTGTCATGAGAGTCGAAAAGATTCATCATGCGGGCGAACTGGCTCTCCGGGTATCGGGCGCGCCGGTCTTCCATGGTGCGAACAAACTCCCGGACCGGCAAAGTTCCGTCGATCAATCCGCCTTTGATGGGAATGGCGAAGGCATGATAATTCATGGCGGCAGAGAATCCGGTACGCTCCAAGTAGGCGGAGGCCTCGCCCCAGATTTCCGCAGTGGTGTAGGCGTGAGGGTTGATGGATTTCACCAGGTCGTTCCACTCCGACCAAAACCCGTCCCCAACCTTCTCGGCGACGTCCAGACGCCAACCGTCGATTCCGTCGGAAGGATCGCCATCTCCATTGGGATCCATCCAGCGCCTGGTGATGGCGAAAATATAGGCCTTTACCTCAGGATGGAGGGTTTTGCGTCCCTGGTCGTCGGTCACTTCGGAAAATTCGGGAAGATTTTTGTGACCATCCCAACCGGCCCAGTCAAATTTTTTCCGGTCCTTGGAGGCAGGGTCCGCCCAGGCCAGAATGGTGTACCAGTCCTTGAATTCTGACTCCCTTTGTTTCTCCCGAATATCCGCAAAGGCGAAAAAGTCGGTCGAGGTGTGGTTGAAAACCCCGTCGATAATGATTTTTATGCCTTTCTCGTGGGCCTTTTTAATTAGCTCGAGGAAGAGTTTGTCCGCCGCGGACCAGGTCCAGGTCGAGGGTTTGGCGGAGGCGTTTTGGAGGAGTTCAAGATCGGCGACCGGGTTCGGACCGAAAAACGGGTCCATGTGGTGAAAAACGAGGGCATCATACTTGTGGAGGGAAGGCGCCGCAAAGACCGGGTTGAGGTAGAGGGCAGTGACCCCGAGATCCTTCAGATAGTCCAATTTGTCGATGATGCCCTGAAAATCCCCGCCATACCGGCGGTGGTGCACACTCCCGTACATATCCGAGGCAAGGTCCTTTTCCCAATCCTCCATCGCGTACCATTCCTTTTCCCATGGGGTGATCCGCCACTTGCCGCGGACATGATCCGGGACGCGACCATATTCCGCCGTGGGATCGTTTTTGGGGTCCCCGTTGCGGAACCGCTCGGGGAAGATCTGATACCAGATGGCCTTTTGAGCCCATTGGGGATCAACGGCGGTATGTCCTGACGCGGAGGGCGCTGGGGAGGTTCCGCCATAGGAGGCTAGGGCGAGGGTGAGAATCAGAGGCAGAAGAAGAAGGAGCACCTCCTAAAAATGGATGCGGGAAATGTTCGATGCGAGTGCGGAATGAAGCCTCTTGTCTCCTTAGCCTGAAAAGGTCATATTGACCGCTATGGCGGTTTCGGAATCAGAGATTCATTCGAGCCCAGCCGAGCGGGCTTTGGTACTCGGGATCCGGATGTTTCGGGTGGTTGGGGGATTGCTCCTGGCGTTTTTCCTGGTCGAGAGCCTTTCCTCGCTAGGCGACCTGCAACTTCGCAATCCCACCGCGGAGCTGCGCTTTGCCTCCCAGATGACCGACCGGATTCCGCTGGGCCTTTTGGGGCTCTCCTTGCTTCTCTGCCATCCACGTTTTCTGCGGGCCAAGCCGGAGGCGCTTCTTCTGAAAATTCTCTCCACTTTGCCAATCGTCCTGGCGTTTCTTTACCTCATCCTCATCCCGCTTACCATGAACGCGGCAGCCAACTTCTTTCGAAACGCGGCTGCGAATCTTGGGCTCCAGGCGGAGGAGCAGGTGAAAAAGGTCCGGGCGGTCCGGGATACCACGTTAAGCCTCCCTGTGGAACAGCAGGAGGCGATGGTTGATCGCTACAACCGTGCCAACCCAAAGAAAAAGCCGGTTGATTTACAGGGGTTCCTGAAAACCCTGAGCGACGAGGTCAAGGCATCCGAGGCGCGTCTTGAGCAGGAAAGGCGGAATGTTCTGGGTAGCCAACAGCGCAACCTTTACGCCTCCCAGTTTCTCCAGGCCATAAAGTGCCTGTTGGGGGCGACGGCCTTTTTTCTGGTTTGGAAGTTTTCCGGTTGGGCAAGGGCGGCCGGGCAGTCGGGGCTCGGGACCGAGTTGGGCGCCGGGCGTCACCGGCGCGGATAAAGATTTAGTTCGCCGGCGAGGGGGTGGGAGCCGGCGCGGGATCCGCTTTCACGTAGTCTGTCATGGAGCTCTTTTGTCTTTGAGCCATCCGATAGCCCATGATGTTCAGATCAAAATTCATGGAAAAGTCGGCGGGCACCGGAATATCCGCCAGCCCGAGTTCGGATGTCTGATAGTTGAAGTCGAGGCCCTTCATGGTGGCCAAAAACCAGGCCACATCCACCTCCTCCGTTAGCTTTCCCTTGGTCTGGATGATGCTGAAGTCTTTTTGGTCGATCCAGATCAGGCCCCCGACCTTGTTGATGACCTTTTCCTCGCGGGAGGAGAAGGGCTGGTCCTTTTTAGGGGTGAATTTGATGACAAAGCAGCGGCGGTCCCGGATCGTTTCATCATTGAGGCGTTGGTAGTTGTAGCGCGGCGCGATCTTGGCCATGTCCAGCATCGCATTGACCTTCTTGGCGTCCTCCATCTGTTTATCCTTTTCGTCGTCATCATCATCGTCGCCACCGCCCCCCCGGAGACCCCGGCCGGCGCCCACGCCGGCAACTTTGGATTTACCGGAAGAGTTGTCGGACTTTGAGTCGGAGTCGTCGTTGAAGTCGGCTGAATAGGTGATGTCCTTGCCGGGCTTGATTTTTGCTGAAACGGTTTTTGTTTTGTCGGGGATGACCCGGTTGTCGTCGTCCAGGCGCTCGGTCACAACCTTCAGCTGGTACATAAAGTCCTGCCGAAGATCGCGGAGTTCCTCGTCCCGACGAATGGCGTTTTGGATAATCTCACTGACGGAGGGCCCGGGGGCTTGCGCGGGTTGGTCAGATGAGGATGCCTTGTCTCCCGGTGTCGCGGGGGTGGCCCGGGCCACCGGTTCGGCCTTGGCGACAGGTTCGTCGACCGAAGAAGAAGCCGGGCGATCCAGATGCCCTTGATCGTCCGAGGAGGTTTGGAGGCTGCCGCTGGCGTCTGTTCCGCCTTTGGAACTGATCTGGGAATGGGCCCACCAGCTGGTTCCGGTGACCGCAACTAAAAGAAGGATAAGTTTGCGCATAAGGATGATTCCTCTAATTACCCCAAGGATGCCCCACATCAAACTGTTTATCCCAGGACCCGTCGAAATCTCGGATTCCGTCAGGAAGGCCTTTGGGGGACCCATGATCGGACACCGGGGGAAGGGCTTTCAGGATCTCTACGCACGGGTACAGCCCGGGCTGCGCAACCTTTTTCAGACCCAGCAGCCCGTGTTTCTGGGGACGGGTTCGGCCTGGTCGGTGATGGAGGCCGCTCTGCGAAACTTGGTCCAAAACAAGGTGCTCGTCTGCATGAACGGCGCCTTTTCAGACAAGTGGTTTGATGTGGCCCAGAAGTGCGGCAAAGAAGCGGGCAAGGTGCAGGTGGAGTGGGGCCGGGCGATCCAACCAGAGATGATCGAGAGGGAGCTCTCCAAGGGTGGGTACGACGCGTTAACCCTGATCCATCATGAGACCTCCACCGGCGTATTGAGCCCTTTGGCGGAGATCGCCAAACTGGTTCGCGCCAAGTTTCCGGAGGTGATGCTCATCACGGATACGGTCTCCTCTTTCAGCGTGATGCCGATTCCTTTTGATGACCTCGGGCTCGACGTGATGCTCTGCGGCACCCAAAAGGCGCTGGCCCTGCCTCCGGGCGCAGCACTTTTTTGTGTCAGCGAACGGGCCTATCAGCGGGCGGAAAAGGTGAAGGATCGCGGCTACTACTACGATTTTTTGGAGTTCCGAAAGCAGGCGGAAAGCAACATGACCCCCTGCACGCCTTCCATTTCCCACCTCTACGCCCTGGAGGTGAAGTTGGCCGAAATCGAGCAGGAGGGAATTGCCCGGCGGCATGCCCGGCATAAAAAGAATGCGGAACGGGGTCGGGCCTGGCTGGCGGCGAACGGGTTTGAGGTTTTTCCGGAAAAAGATTTTGAGTCGCTGAGCCTGACCTGCGGCAAAAACACCCGCGGAGTGGATGTCGCCAAGTGGATCGCCTGGCTGAAGGAAGCCCACGGGGCAATATTTGACGGGGGTTACGGAAAGCTAAAGGGGCAAACTTTCCGGGTCTCCCACATGGGGGATGAAACAGAGAAAGGGATGGAGGAGCTCTGGGCGCGTTTGGAGGAGGGCCTTAAAAAGATCGGGTAGCCAAGGATGATCCGCCGGTGGAGTGGGCGAGGCGGGGGGCGAAAGAGCCCGGGAACCTTTAGGCGGCTTTTCGTGACTCTTTGCGTTTGATGATGGGGGTGCGCTGTCCTTCGACCACGGGACGGTTGATGATGACCTCCTCCACATCGTCGCGCGAAGGGATCTCATACATGAGGTCCAGCATCATGCCTTCCAAGAGGCTGCGGAGGGCCCGGGCGCCGGTGCCCTTTTTCATCGCCTTGTCCGCAAGGCACTTGAGGGCATCGCGGGTAAAGTTCAGTTTCACCCCTTCCATGCCGAAGAGCTTGGCGTATTGCTTAGTGAGGCAGTTTTTGGTCTCCGTGAGAACGGCGATGAGTTCCTCGGCCGTAAGCGGGTTGAGGTGGGTGAGGACCGGGAGACGGCCAATAAACTCGGGGATCATCCCGAATTTCAGAAGATCCTCGGGTTCGGTATGGCGCAGCAGGGTGGGGCCTTCCTCGACCATGGGCGCAGAGCCCGGCCCGGCCCCAAAGCCCAGAGCCCGGCCGCCAAGGCGTTTGCGGACGATCTCGTCCAGCCCCACAAAACCGCCGCCGCAGATGAAAAGAATGTTCTGGGTGTTGATGGCGATATGCTCCTGCTGGGGGTGTTTGCGACCTCCCTGGGGAGGGACGTGGCAAACCGTGCCTTCGAGGATCTTCAGGAGACCCTGCTGGACGCCCTCGCCGGAAACATCGCGGGTGATCGAGGCGCTGTCGGACTTGCGTCCGATCTTATCGATTTCGTCGATATAGACGATGCCCAGCTCGGCGCGCTTCACGTCGTAATCGGCATTCTGGAGTAGGCGAAGAATAATGGTCTCCACATCCTCACCCACGTAACCGGCCTCGGTGAGGGAGGTGGCGTCGGCGATGGCGAACGGGACATCGAGAATGCGGGCCAGAGTGCGGGCCAGGAGGGTTTTCCCGCAACCTGTGGGGCCGATGAGGAGAATGTTGCTTTTCTCCAGTTCCACATCGGCATGGTCGGTGGGCAGGGTGTCGCCAAACTCTCCGCGCACGCGTTTGTAGTGGTTGTGGACGGCGACGGCAAGGGTGCGCTTGGCGCGTTCCTGGCCGATGACGTGGCGATCGAGTTCCGCCCGGATTTCCCGCGGCTTGGGCAAAGCTTTGAGAAGACCTTTTCCCACGGATCCTTCCCCGGCTTCCCGGTGAAGGATATTCGTGCAAAGGGTAATGCAGTTGTCGCAGATGTAGACTCCCGGTCCGGCGATGAGTTTCTTCACCTCCGCATGGCTCTTTCCGCAGAAAGAGCAAAGGGTGAGGTGGGTGGGGCGGGCCACAGAGGCTCCGGACTATTTTGGGGCTTGGGCCGGCTTGTTAAAAGTGACGACGTGGTCGACCAGTCCGTAGGCCTTCGCATCCTCGGCAGACATAAAGCGGTCACGATCCGTGTCCTTTTCGACCGTCTCAAACTTCTGCCCCGTGTGGTGGGCAAGGATCTCGTTGAGCCGCTTTTTGGCCCGCAGGATTTCCTGGGCCTGGATGCTGATGTCCGTGGCCTGGCCCTGCGCTCCGCCCAAAGGCTGGTGAATCATGATGCGGGCGTTGGGAAGGCAGTAGCGCTTGCCCTTGGTGCCGGCAGCCAAAAGCACGGCCCCCATGCTGGCGGCCTGCCCGATGCAGTAAGTTGCCACATCGCAACTGATGTACTGCATGGTGTCATAAATGGCCAATCCAGCCGTGACATAGCCGCCGGGGGAGTGGACGTAAATGTTCACGTCCTTTTTCGGGTCCTCCATCTGGAGAAAAAGAAGCTGGGCGATGATGGAGTTGGCCATGCTGTCATCAATCGCGGTGCCAATGAAAACAATCCGGTCCTTGAGGAGGCGGGAATAGATGTCGTAGGCGCGTTCCCCGCGGCCGGTCTGCTCAATTACGCTCGGGACATAATAGTCCGCGCGAGGTTCTTTGTTCATACGGAAAGGTTAGGAACGGACCGCGTGTTGCAAAAGAAAATCAACGGTTTTTCTGCGCAACAGGGTGTCAGCAAGTGAGGGTAAAGCGCCGGACTTCTGCAGCCGCTTGGCGAAGAGGCGGACATCCTGCCCGGAGTGGGCGGCGAGATGGGAGACCTCGTGCAGAATCTCCGTCTCCTCCACTTTCAAGCCTTCAGTCTCCGCCACCTTGCGAAGGAGGAAGGAGAGCTTCACGTTTTCTTCCGCACTGCGCCCGGCCGCGGCGAGAATCTCGTCCTTGTGCTTGAGCATTTCCTCCTGGGGCACCCCGCGCCGTTGGTTTTCCTCGATCAACCGGGCGACCAGGCGGCGCCGTTCGTCCTCGAGCAAGGGCTCGGGCACGTCCATCTTCACGGCGGAAAGAAGGGCGTGGGTCACGGCTTTCGAGTCCTCGGAACGGACCGCATTTTCCCGGGAGGCTGCCAGATCCTCCCGAATCCTCTTCTTCAGCTCCTCGAGAGAGATCTTATAGTTTTCCTGGCAGAACGCCTCATCCAGTTCGGGCACATGGCGTTCCTTTAGCTCCAGCAAAGTGACCTGATACCGCCCGGTTTGGCCGCGGAGGGGGGTCTGGGGGAAATCCGCGGGAAATTTCACCTCCACCTCCCCGGTGTCCCCGGGTTTCATCCCGTAGATGGCGGGGCAGAAGCCCGGCAGAAAAGAATCGGCCTTGAGCCAGAGCCAAAGCTTTTTGGCCGCGGCGATCTGACCGGCCTGAGGGGCAATTTCAATAATTTTTTTGCCGCCGCACGTGCCTTCAAAATCAACCACGGCAAAGTCGCCCTCCCGGGCAGGGCGGGGCTCAAGGCTATGGAAGTGGGCCATGGGCTCCGCGAGTTGCTGAAGAGCGGCTTCCACATCCTTGTCGGTGATGGGTTCCGCGGATTTTTTGGGAATCTTCAGTCCCTTGGCGGCCGGCACCTTAAATTCCGGGGCAAGATCAACCCGCAGGATGAACTGAAATTTCTGGTCCTTGCCAAAATTGGCCTCCTCAACCGAGGGGTCATCGACGAGCTGGAGCTTTTCTTTTTCCACGGCGGCCCGGAGGGCTTCGCGGAGGAGAACATCCCGCAGCTCGGCCTGAATGTCAGGTGCGTAACGCTTGCGCACCATCTCAAGGGGAGCCCGGCCCGGACGGAAACCCGGAAGACGGGCGGACTTCTGAAAGGAGAGGGTGACCTGTTGCTCCTTTTGGCGGACATGGTCAGCCGGAATTTCGCCCTTCACGCGGCGCCGGCATCCCCCGACATTTTCCACAGAAAACTTCATTTCGAGCCGGACATCCTAACGGAAAAAGGGCGGTTGGCCAAGGGAAAGGGGCTTCAGGCGGCCCGGCGCGGGCAGACTCCCTTTTCCCGGAGAGAGTCGCAGGTGGCCTCAATCTGTAGGCTGACTCGCTGCGGACTGAAGCCGTGATCCTTTGTGACGATGGATTCACGGACATCCAGACAGTGGTCGTGAAACTCAATAACCTTTTGGCAGTCGACGCAGACAAAGTGTCCGTGCCTTGGGGCGTCCGCGAAGTTGGGGTCATATTGCGGGGACTGCTGGCCCAGACCCACCTGCCGAATCAGACCGGCACGGACAAGGAAGGCGAGGGTGCGATAGACAGTGGCGCGGGAGACTTTCTCGTCGCGGCGCCGGCAGCGGGACAACAGGGACTCGGCGGTGAAGTGCTCCTTGGTGTCAAAGACCATCTCGGTCACGAGCCGACGCTGGGATGTGAGACGGAGCCCTTGCGAGCGCATGCTTTCAAAGGCACGCTCCCGAGCGCTCGGTTTTGGCATCCCGATTTTCAATCCGCGCCGTTCTCCGAACCTTCCTCGACTCCGCGGCTCTTGGATACCTTGAGCGCCTTGAGAAAACGTTTCACCGCAGGACTGACCACCCGGGAGGCTCGGGAAACCACGCCGAGAGGCCGGGTGATTTCGGCGCCGTGATGAGGGACGGTGACCAGGGTTCCGGAGGCAAGCTCTGCGGAAACGACGGATTTCGGGAGAAAGGCGACCCCGGCATCGATTTCAACCGCACTTTTCAGGGTCTCGACGTTATCGAACTCCATTTTCGGCTGAAACTTGAGGCCGCGGGTGGCGAGGATTTTGTCCAGCCCCTGCCGCGTGGGCATCTCCGGGGCCAAAGAGACAATTTTATATTGGGAAAGTTCGGCCAATGGCACCGCTCCTTTTTTGACCAAGGGATGCCCCGGGGCGGCGATGATGTGCAGCGTGTCTTTTTTGAACGTCTCAACTTTCAGCCCCTTGCGCGGAGCGGGAAAAGCCACGAAGCCGACATCCGCATCTCCGTCGGCCACACATTCGTAAACTTCGTTGGAGCGGCGGTAATCAACCTGCACCTTCACCTGGGGAAACGCCTTTAAGAACTCCTTGATGTAAGGGGGGAGTTCGTGGATGCCCACGCTAGGCACGGCCGCCAAGCGGATGGTGCCGGAGATGATGTTGCGCATTTCCTCCAGCTGGTGTTGAAAGCGTTGGTAATGAGCAATGATTTCCCGGCTGGCCTCATAGAGCAGTTGCCCTTCCCGGGTGAGGGCGAACTGCTTGCTGGTTCTTTCCAGCAGGGGAACGCGCAGACGCTGCTCAATGGACCTGAGTTGTTGGCTGACGGCCGACTGGGTGATGCCGTTGAGCGAAGCGGAGCGACTGAAGGATTTGGTCTCCACCAGATCACGGAAGACACGAAAAGATTCCACCTGCATAAGATAGGAGTATTATGCACTCTTATTGAGCAGGCAAATCAAGCTTAACTAATCATGATCGACCCATTGGAGCATACTTATTCCCGTATTTGCGGGGAAATACGTCAGGCCGCCGAGAAGGCGGGGCGGGATCCTGCATCGGTCCGCCTCCTCGCCGTAAGCAAAAAAGTCAACGCGGAGCGATTACGGGTCCTCTGGGCCTTGGGACACCGACTTTTTGGAGAGAACCGTGTGCAGGAAGCGCGTGTAAAAGTTCCGGAAATGCCGCCGGGCGGGGAATGGCATTTCATCGGAGGTCTGCAAACGAACAAGGCCAAGGAGGCCGTGGAATGGTTTGACATGATTGAGTCAGTCGACCGCCTGGAACTGGCTCAAGAGCTGCAAAAGCGGGCCGAGGCTGCGGGAAAAAACCTCCGGGTTCTTTTGGAGGTGAACGTGGGCGGAGAAGCGGCGAAACACGGGGCCCGCCCGGAGAACGCGGGGGAGTTGCTGCAAGCGGTGAATGCCATGTCCCGTCTTGAGGTCCGGGGATTGATGGCCATCCCGCCGTTCCGGGAGGAACCGGAAGAGGCGCGGCCCTTTTTTCGGAAGTTGCGGGAGATTCGCGACCAGCTCGAGCAGGCCTCCGGAGCCGGCCTTCCGGAGCTCTCCATGGGGATGAGCCATGATTTTTCGGTGGCGATTGCGGAGGGGGCCACGCTGGTGCGCATCGGAACGGCACTGTTCGGTCCGCGCCCGGGGTGAGGTCTCAGATCCTTCCACGGTCCTTCTATGCGACGAAGGATCCGGTGGCGGTGGCGTTGCGGCTTCTGGGGAAAGTGGTCCGAGTGGAAACCGGCAACGGCTGCTGCGCCGGCCGCATCGTGGAAACGGAAGCCTATGGCGGGCGGGCGGATCGTGCGTCCCACGCCTGGCATGGGCGCACGCCGAGAAATGAATCAATGTTTGGCGCGCCGGGCACGGCCTATGTTTATCTTTGTTACGGAATCCACCGGATGTTCAACGTTGTCACGGCGCCAAGCGGGATCCCTGCGGCGGTTTTGATCCGGGCGGTTGAACCGATCGAGGGATTGGAACAGATGGCCCGTCGTCGAAAAATGCCCCGGAACGATCGTCGCCTGACCGCAGGACCGGGGTCTTGGACGGCAGCTTTGGGAATCCGCATGGAATGGGATCGAAGCGATCTTGTTTGCGGGCCGGTTCGAATCGAGGATGACGGGATGCGGATCGTTGCCACCCAGATTCAGCGGCGTCCCCGGGTGGGGGTCAATTATGCCGGGGCGGCCGCCCGTTTCCCCTGGCGGTTTTCCATCCGTGGCAACCCCTGGGTGAGCCGAAGTCGCTCATGAAAAAATCGCCGCGCATTCTTTCCACCCTGGAAAAAGCGCAGGAGATTAATTTTTCCGGCCGTCACTATGGAACGATCGCCGAGATCGGGGCGGGTCAGGAAGTGGCCCGCTGGTTTTTCCAGGCGGGGGGCGCAGCCGGCACCGTGGCCAAGAGCATATCGGCCTATGACATGACCTTCAGCAACGCGATTTATGGAAAAGCAGGACGGTTTGTCTCGCGGGAGCGGCTTAAAGAGATGCTGGATTATGAGTATCGGCTGCTGATCGAGCGGTTGGGGACGGAACGGGGGGATCAAACGAGGTTTTTTGTTTTTGCAGACACGGTGACAGCCCGCAGTCACAAGCATGCCAGCGATGGGAAGGGATGGCTGGGGATACGGTTTCAAACAGAACCCAACCGCGCTCCGGGGGAAATCCATCTGCACGTCCGCTTGATGGATCCCACCAATTCCGAGCAGATGGAGGTCTTGGGCATGCTGGGGGTGAATCTAATTCACGCCGCCTTTTTACATTGGCGAAATCCGGAGGAGATTCTGAACCGGTTGATGGACGGAATCCGGTACGGGCGTCTGGAGGTGGATATGGTCGCGTTCGGCGGGCCGGTGTTCGCGCGGGTCGACAACCGGCTCGCCAGCCTGAAATTGGTGCGTTCAAATCTTACGCCCGTGTCCCTTTTTGCCGCGACCGGGGAGAATCTTGAGGCGGAAGATAGCTTTTACAACAAGTCGGTCCTACTTCTTCGGGGCCACTATCGACCGATCACCAATTTTCACATGAGGATGATGTCCAAGGCGTCCGCCGTTTTCCGGGCTGATCCAGACAACAAGGGCCGGGAGATTGTGGAGGTATGTGAGATCACCATGCGGAATCTGGTGCGGAGCCGCAAAGCGGGCATCGAGGATTTTCTCGACCGGGTGGACTGCCTGGGTGCGCTCAAGCGGACAGTGATGGTCAGCAATATTTTTCGGTTTCACCGGTTGGCGCAGTACATCACCCAGCGCACGAAGGGATGCGTCGGCTTTGTCATCGGCGTGCCACTTCTCAGCAAGATGCTCGAAGAACAGTTTTACAGCGACCTGCCCGGAGGAATTCTGGAGGCCATGGGGCGGCTGTTCCTGCCGGGCGTGAAGCTCCTGGTTCAACCCGGCCACGACCCCGTGAACGGAGCGTTCGTCACCGGGCATAGCCTGATTGTGCCCGAGCCGATCCGGGAAATTTACGAATACCTTGTGCGGACCGGCCGGATCGTCGACCTGTCTGGAGAACAAAAAGACCTACCGGCCTGCTCGAGTTCTGAAATCCTCAGGAACATTCGTGCCGGCAAAAAAGGTTGGGAGAGAAATGTGCCCAGCCCGGTGGCGAATCTTATCCGCCGGCGCCGGCTTTTCGGCTATCGTGCCGCCCGCTGATGGCACTGCAGATCCATAAACCAAACCTAGGTTCGACCCCGGTTTGTATGATGGTGGTGGGGATGGGGGCGAGGAATCTGCGCGGATTTCTATTTCTCTGGACCCAGATCGCCTCCTTTGTGAGGGATACCAAGCGGGCGGAAGGATGCCGGGGCGTGTGCCCGGGGATCAGCAGCCTGCGGAGGTTGGTTTTGGTAAGCTATTGGCGAAATCGGGAAGCGCTGCAGGCCTTCGTACGCTCGCCTGCGCACCTGGCGTGGATGCGGTTCATCGCCAAGCATCCCGACAGTCTTGATCTTTTTAACGAGACATACGGTCAGCCGGTGGCGTTGAATACCATCAATACCCGGGGTGGCTTTACCGCCGCTGCGGAACAGGAGGGCAAAACATGAGTCGATGGCTAAGTTTGGCTTTGGTTTTTATCGTGGGGGCGGCGGCCGTAGCCCAGGAAAACAAATCCGGGACTATCAAGGTCGTCATCGAAGGCGTGCTGGATGGCCAGGGCCAGGTTCGGGTGGCGCTCGAAAAGAACGCCAAGGATTTCGACTCCGGAGCTTTTGACGCTCCAAAATATCTCTCCCGAGTCGAAGAGGCCAAGGGGGAGAAGGTGCCCGTGGTTTTCCCGGCGGTGCCTTACGGGGTCTACGCCATCAAGACCTTTCAGGATCTGGATGGGGACGGGAAGCTGAAGACCGGGTTTATGGGGGCGCCGGAGGAGCCGTGGGGATTTTCCAACGACGCCACCGGATTCATGGGGCCGGCCGATTTCAGCGATGCGAAGTTTAACCTGGATACACCGGAGCTGGAATTAACAATCCATCTCAAGAAATAACGGATCAAACACCGTTTCCTCTGAGGGCGGATCCTGCCTGACAGATTTGGCAAGCCCCGACATTCCGGCGAACCGCGTTTCCATCTAAAAATTCTTGGAATGTTATTTCAGTCACGGGCGGGCACGGATTGACGGGAGAGGGGCGAAACTTACCGTTGGAAGCATGGCCAAAGCACCGCTGGGCAGGGGGTTGGGAGCCCTTTTGGGGACGAGCAAGTCCCCCCTCGACTCCCCGGAGATCCGCCCGGATGAGGGGGAGAAGATCCAGCAACTGGGGATCGGCGAGATTCGGCCCAGTCGTTTCCAGCCCCGGCGGGTCTTTGCCGAGGAGAGCCTGGCGGAGTTGGTGGACTCCATCCGGGCCAAGGGGATTTTTCAGCCGCTGATCGTCCGGCGTTCCGGAAGCGGGTCCGGTTATGAGTTGATCGCCGGGGAGCGGCGCTGGCGGGCTGCGCAAAAGCTAAGCCTGGTGCGAGTGCCGGCCATCGTAAGGCAGGCCACCGACCAGCAGGTCCTCGAGTTTGCCCTGATTGAAAATCTGCAGCGAGCCGAATTGGATCCCGTGGAGGAAGCCGACGGCTACGCCACCCTGATTGAATCGTTCGGCCTGAAACAGGAGGAGGTGGCTGAGCGGGTGGGGAAAAATCGGGCCACGGTGGCCAATGCCCTCCGCTTGCGCTCGTTACCTTCCGAGGTGCGCGATCTCCTGCGCTCCAAGCAAATCACCGTGGGCCACGCCAAAGCGATTCTTGGGTTGAGCGAGCCGGCGGCGCAGACGGCGGTTGCACGGGAGGCGGTGAAGCGGGGCCTGAGCGTCCGGCAAGCGGAGGCCTTGGTACGACGGCAAACGAGCGGCAGTCGTGGACGTAAAAAGAATCGCCGCTTCCAGGAGGCAGATTGGCGGGACCTGGAATTGAAGTTGCAGCGGGCCACGGGAACCCGCGCCCGGATCTTGGGCTCGGGAGAAAAAGGGCGTATCGAACTGCCGTACACCTCGGCGGCGGAGTTGGATCGACTCACTGCCCATCTTGGGGTGCGGAGCGACCTCTGAGGAAGCCCGTCCGGTTATGAGTCAAAAGATCCGCCTCTTGGCGGAAGTGGTGGCGAACCGGATCGCCGCCGGAGAGGTGGTGGAGCGGCCGGCCTCGGTGGTCAAAGAGTTGGTCGAAAACTCCCTGGATGCCGGAGCGAAAAAAATAGAGATTTCCGTAGAGCGGGGGGGTCGGTCGCTCATCCGGGTGATTGATGATGGCTGCGGGATGGGGCCAGAGGATGCGTTGCTGGCTCTGGAGCGTCACGCTACCAGCAAGATCCGGGATGCGGGGGATCTGATGAAAATCCAGACCTTTGGCTTTCGCGGGGAGGCCCTGCCCAGCATTGCCTCGGTCAGTCGCTTCACGCTGAAAACTCGGGAACCGGATGCGGTGGAGGGGACGGAGGTGGTGATTGATGGGGGTAAGGTGGTGCGGGCGGGGAAGGTGGGTTGCCCGGCGGGGACCAGCATCGAGGTCCGACAGCTGTTTGCCCATGTGCCGGGACGGCGGAAATTTTTACGGACGGAGGAGACGGAGTGGAGCCACATTGAACAAGGAGTCCGGCTGGCAGCACTGGCCCGGCCGGAAGTGGGTTGGGTCCTGCGCCGGGATGGAGCGGTCTTTTGGCAGGACACCGCCCGCCAGGCCTTGGAAGAGCGGATGGCAGCGGTGTTTGGGCGGGATTGGAAAGAGACCTTTTTGGAAATCGACACGGAGGACGGGGGGATGCGCCTCCATGGGTATCTCGGGCGGCCTGGAGTCAACCGCGCGACGCGGGCCGAGCAGATTCTTTTCGTAAACGCCCGCCCGGTGCAGAGCGGCAGCCTCAACCATGCCTTGCTCGAGGGGTACCACAACGCCCTCATGAGGGGTCGCTACCCGGTGACAGTTTTATTCCTGGAGATGGATCCGTGCGGGTTGGATGTGAACGTCCATCCCGCCAAACGTGAGGTCAGGTTTCGCCAGGATGGAGATGTGCGGAGGTTTGTTTCGGGGGCGGTGGCGGAAGTCCTGCGGGGCGGTTCGGTGGGGCCGTTGCCGATGCCCACGGTAACCACAAACGGTTTTTCCCCGGCGCTAACCTTTGCCCCCACACCTTCCCAACCCGCCACCACGGTTCCGGGGCGGGCACCGATTGCGGTGGCAACGGGAGGATCTCTGGGTCTTGAAGTGGAGAGTGCGCCCGGTATTCCGGCGGGCTGGCGTTTCCTCGGGGTGGTGGATCATCTTTACCTCGTGGCTGAAAAAGAGGGCGGGGTGGTGTTGGTTGATCAGCATGCGGCCCATGAGAGGATTCTTTTCGAGCAGCTTCTCCGGCAAGTGGCCCAAGAGGAGATACAGAGTCAGAGACTGCTTTATCCGGTCACCATCGAATTTCCTCCCGTGCAGGCGGCTTTTCTGAAAAACCGAACGGAAGAACTGGGGAAGGTCGGGCTGGGAATTTCCGCGCTGGGGGGCAACACATTTTTGGTGGATGCCCTGCCCCCGCGAGTCCGGACGCTGGCCGTGGAGGAGTTTGTCCGGGGAGTGGTGGCGGACCTGGAAAAAGGGGGGTCGTCTATAAAGAAGGACCGACGCTTGAGCGAGGAGGTGATTGCCAAAACGGTCTGCCAACATGCGGTGAAGGCGAATGACCGGCTTCATGACGCTGAGGCGGTCCGGTTGCTCGCTGACCTTTTGGCCTGCGAACTCCCGTACACCTGCCCGCATGGGCGGCCGACGATGATTTTGTGGAGCAAGGCAGAACTGGAGAAGAAGTTCGGCCGGGCGGGTTGAATGGCCGGAGAGCGGATCTTTCTTGATCATGCCACGGGCGGACCGCTTTCATCGGCGGCACGGATTGCGCTGGAAAAGGTTTTATCGGGTCACGGGGCAACGCCAGGAGGTGGCCACCGGGAGGCTAGGGAGTCCCGGGAAATTCTTGAGGCGGCAAGAATGCAGGTCGCGGGATTTCTTAAAACAGAAGAGCCGGAGCGGGCGGTGTTCACTTCCGGAGGAACGGAAGCCGTGCAGTCAGCCATCCGGGGATGGGGAGAGGCCGCCGGCAAGGGCACGGTCTATCTCAGCGAAATGGAGCATCCCGCGGTGGAGTCGGCCGTCCGGCGGCTGATGAATTCCGGTTTTTTCGTGGTTCGGATTCCAACGGATGGGGAGGGGAGGTTGCAGTGGAAAAAGGTGAAATCGAACGGACCAGGTTTGGTTTGCGTGCATTTGGCCCATCACGACCTTGGAACGGTGCAGGATTTGAAACAGGCGGCGATTTTTGCGAAGGAGGTCAAGGCGGGCCTGTTTGTGGATGCGACCTTTGGGGCTGGGTGGGTGGAGTTACCGGAAGGATTGGAGGGGGTGGACCTCTTGGCGGTCTCGGGTCATCGGTTAGGCGGACCGAAGGGAGCGGGGTTTTTGTGGATCCGACCTGGCTTCCCATGGAAAGCCCAGTCGGAAGGGGGGCGGCAGGAAAATGACCAGCGGGCGGGCACGGAGAATTTGCCGGCCATTGCCGGATTGGGGGCTGTGCTCGGAGAGTGGATGAAATGCGGGGCCACTTTCCGTAGCCAAGCCCAGGAGGCCCAGCAGGCCTTTTTGGATGGTGTCCTGAACAAGGTTCCCGAAGCCAAACTTCATGGGCCTAAACCGGGGGCGGCACGGAGCCCGGCACATCTGGGAATCAGCTTTGCGGGTTTTGAGGCAGAGTCGTTGGCGCTGGTGCTGGACCGAGTTGGCGTGGCGGCGAGGGGAGGTAGCGGCTGTGTAACCAGAGAGATGAAGATTCCTCCGGCGATGAAGGCCATCGGGGCCAAACCTGAAGAGGCGCGAGCGCTGATTCTTTTTACATTAGGTGTCGGGACGAAGGCGTCCGAGATGGCGGCAGCAGCCGAGCGGGTCCAGCAGGCGGTGCAGAAGCTGAAAGCGGCCATGCCGCAATAAGCCGCGACCTCGAGACAGCCCGTTTTGATTGTGTTCCGCCGGGACGTCAGGCCCTACCAGGATTGGATTGTGAAATAAAAACAGGCAGAGTGAGGTAATGAGTGGCAACAGTTGGCGGGACGAGGTGGTGACGAGACTCAAGGGGGTGAAGTACCCTGGTTTCAGTCGCGACATCGTCTCATTCGGCCTTGTGCAGGACGTCTCCCTGGAAGGAGCGGATCTTAAATTAAGACTCAAACTGACCACTCCTGATCCGGCGATCCCGGCAAAGATTGGCCAAGAGATTCGAGACGTTCTCAAGGGCTATGCCCCGGTAAAAAGCGTGACCATTGAGACGGAGGTAGCGCCACCGCAGGCCACCGCCACTACGGGCCCGCAGGGAATACCGGGAGTAAAAAAGATCATCGCCGTGGCGAGCGGTAAGGGCGGCGTGGGGAAGTCCACCGTGGCGGCAAACTTGGCGGTGCAGTTGGCAAAGGATGGGCTGAAGGTGGGTCTTTGCGACTGTGATCTCTATGGGCCAAGTCAGGCACTGATGCTTGGCTGTCGGGAAGGCTTAAAGGTCGAGGAAGGGACGGAGCGGATCTTTCCGGCTGAGGTGCATGGGGTGAAGTTGATGAGCATGGGAATGTTGTTGGGTGATGACAGTCCAGCGGCCCTGCGCGGTCCCATGGTGACGCGCTTTACCCAACAATTTCTCCGTCAGGTGGCCTGGGACGACCTGGACGTTCTGGTGTTGGACTTGCCTCCGGGGACAGGCGACATCCAATTAACAATCGTGCAGACCGTGGCACTGGACGGGGCCTTGATTGTGACGACCCCGCAAGAGGTGGCGCTGATCGATGCCCGTAAGGCCATCGCCATGTTCCGAAAGGTTCATGTGACGATTTTAGGCTTAGTGGAGAATATGAGTTATTTCACGCCTCCGGGCTCGAAAGAGAAACATACCATTTTTGGAAGCGGGGGTGGTGCCAAGGAGGCGGAAAGGCAGAAAGTCTCCCTTCTGGCAGAGATTCCCCTGGACCCCCAGGCCCGTGCGGGGGGGGACGAGGGCGTGCCAGCGGTTTTGCTGGGAGACGCTGCTTCCTCAGCCCCCGTTTTCCGGGAGTTGGCCCAAGCGGTTAAAAAAGTCCTCTTTCCAAGTATCTTCCTGTAAGCGGTTTAAATTGTAACCCTTTTGACATATCCCCTTGCAGGTTAGAAACAGGCCTGCAAGGTAACTAGTAATGAGCAATGCGGGCGTTCCCAGCCTTGCGACCGATCCGAATGCGGTCTTTAGAAATTCTGCTTTGTACCGAGAGTTCCTGCTGGAGAGGGAAGAGATCTTAA
This sequence comes from uncultured Akkermansia sp., assembly GCA_964635945.1. Taxonomy (GTDB): domain Bacteria; phylum Verrucomicrobiota; class Verrucomicrobiia; order Methylacidiphilales; family Verrucolacustridaceae; genus Verrucolacustris. Next base: position 25,944 of record CAZWQT010000002.1, read on the forward strand.
AGCACAAGTGGTATCTCAGTGAGCAGGCAGGGTCGGATGTGGGTTTTGAAAAAGCGCTTTTGGACTGGATTGTAAAACACCGGGCCCAGTGGCGGTCTCAACGGGAGAAAGAGATCGCCAAAGAGCGGCCTGCGGGTTAGCAGATTTTCGACGCATCACGCGTCCTTTAAGGGGAACCTGAGAGTTTCCCAAGGAGGTGAAGATGGCCGGACAGTTGATGGATGGAGAAGCCGTGCGCCGCGCGATCCGCCGCATTGCCCACGAAATTTCCGAACGGCATCCCAGGGGGCAAGTGGCCCTGATCGGTATCCAAACCCGCGGAGTTCCTCTGGCCCATCGTCTCGCCAAGGAATTCAGCCAGATCGAGGCTGGCCAAAATTTGCCAGTCGGTTCCCTCGATATCAGCTTTCACCGGGATGACCTGGCCCAAAACATCCCCGTGCCCAAGGGGAGTGAGGTGCTGTTCGACGTGAAGGACAAAACCGTGATCCTGGTGGATGATGTGCTCTACACCGGGCGGACAATCCGGGCGGCGATGGATGCCCTCTGTGACATCGGCCGACCCCAGGTGATCCAGTTGGCTGTCCTGGTGGATCGTGGACACCGGGAGCTGCCCATCCGGGCCGACTACGTCGGTAAAAACCTGCCAACCTCGCCAGGAGAAAAGGTGAAGGTCAAATTGACCGAACAGGACGGAGAAGACTCGGTGGTGGTCGAGAAGGCGGACGCATGAGCACGGCCTGGCATCGTAAAGATCTGCTCTCCCTGCGGGAACTTTCCGCCGAGGAGCTGGGTCAGGTGCTCGCAACCGCCAGGGTTTTTAAGGAGATTTTGGGACGGCCGATCAAGAAAGTGCCGTCGCTGCAGGGCCGGACGGTGGTGAATCTTTTCGTGGAACCGAGCACACGCACAAAAATCTCCTTTGAGCTGGCGGCGGTGCGGTTGAGCGCCGATGTGGTTTCGCTGGACAAGGATTCCAGCAGCCTGCGCAAAGGAGAGACGCTTTCCGATACGGCGAAAAATCTTGAGGCGCTGCAGGCTGGCGTGATCGTAATCCGGCATCGCTCCGGCGGGGCGGCCCATTTCCTTTCCCGAAGGCTCAAGGCCTCGGTGATCAATGCCGGAGATGGAGCGCACGAGCACCCCACCCAGGGGCTCCTGGATACCTTCACCATCCAGGAGCGACTGGGGAAGCTGGAAGGAGTCCGGGTGTTGATTGTCGGTGACATCATTCACAGTCGGGTGGCTCGATCCAACCTTTGGGCTTTGACCAAGCTGGGGGCCAAGGTGACCTTGGTTGGCCCCCCGACCCTGTTGCCGAAGGAGTTTGCGGAGTTGGGAGTGAAGGTTTCCTATAATCTGGACGAAGAGCTGGAGCAGGCCGACGTCATCAACCTGCTACGGATCCAGCACGAGCGGATGGTGCAGGCGCGACTGCCTTCCGTGGGAGAGTACGCAGGATTGTTCGGACTGAATCTTGACCGGTTCCAGCGGTGCAAGCCAGGTGTCCTGTTAATGCATCCCGGCCCGGTCCATCGGGGGGTGGAAATCGCCAGCGAGCTGGCTGACGGGCCACAGTCGGTGATTCTGGACCAGGTGACCAATGGGTTGGCGGTGCGGATGGCGGTTCTTTATCTCGTCTCCGGTGGACGGGGGCTGGGGGATTCATGAGCGAAATTCTCCTGCAAGGCGGACGGATTCTAGATCCGGCAACGAAACGGGATGTAACGGGCGATCTTTTCCTGAAAGACGGTAAAGTTTCCACTGGAAAACCTTCGCCTCACGCGGTGGTGGTTAAGGTGGATGGGCTCGTGGTGACGCCGGGCCTGATCGATCCGCACGTTCACCTGCGGGAGCCCGGACAGTCGGCCAAGGAAACCATTGCGACCGGGACCGCCGCGGCCGTCGCGGGCGGTTTTACCTCGCTCCTTGCGATGCCCAACACCTCGCCTGTGGCCGACGGGCCGAACACGATTGCCTGGATGCGGCAAAGGGCCAAGGAAACCGGTGTGGCCAACGTTTTTCCGACCGGGGCCATTTCTCTCATGCAAAAAGGGGAGGCCTTGGCTCCGATTGGGGCGTTGCGGCAGGCCGGCGTCGTTGCGATCACTGATGACGGCCACTGCATTCAGAGTGCGGAACTGATGCGGCGGGCCCTCGAGTACGCGCGGATGTTTGATCTGCCGGTGCTGGACCACTGCGAGGACAAGAGCCTTTCCGCCGGCGGGGTGATGAACGAGGGGAAGTGGTCGCGGATTCTCGGCCTGCCTGGATGGCCGGGCATCGCGGAGGAAGTGATCGTGGCGCGGAATGCGCTGTTGGCCGAACTGACGGGGGCCCGGGTGGTGTGCCAACATCTGAGTTCGGCGGGTTCGGTCCGGATTCTGAGAGAAGCGCGGGCCCGAGGGGTGCGGATCGATGGGGAAGCCTCGCCGCATCACCTCTGTCTGACGGATGAACTGGTGGAGGGGTATGACACGAACTTTAAAATGAACCCGCCCTTGCGTACGGCGGTTGACGTCAAGGCGGTCCGGGAAGCTGTGGCGGACGGCACCATCCGGTTTTTGGCGACCGACCATGCCCCGCATTGCTCCTATGAGAAGGAGGTGGAATTTGACGAGGCGCCATTCGGGGTGGTGGGTCTGGAAACAGCCCTGGGGGTGTATTTGACCGAACTCGTCCACAGGCACCGGGTCCCGCTCATGGAAGTAGTTGCCAAGATGACCCAGATTCCATCCGATTACTTCGGCTTAGGCCGGGGCTCTTTGCAGAATGGTGCGCCGGCGGATGTAACGGTGATCGATCTTGAGCGAAAATGGATTGTCCAGAAGGATGAGTTCCGCAGCCGGAGCCGAAACACGCCGTTCGAGGGGCGGGAGCTAAAAGGCCGGGCGGTGTTCACAATTGTTGGGGGAGAAATCCGGCACGACCTCGACGGGCGGGCTCCCCAAAAGTAGGTTTCCCTGATGGAAGGCATGATTGGATTGGAGGATGGGACAATCCTGCGGGGGCGTGGTTTCGGCCAGGAGGGGTGGGTGGCGGCGGAGATGTGCTTCAACACCTCCATGACGGGGTATGAAGAGATTTTAACCGATCCGAGTTACCGCGGGCAGGTAGTGGCGTTGACGTGCCCGGAAATCGGAAACACCGGAATCAATCCTGAGGATGAGGAGTCTGACCGGGTACAGGTGGCCGGGCTGGTGGTGCGAAGACTTTCCCGCCGAGCCAGCAGTTGGCGAAACCGGGAGAGCCTGGAAACCTACCTGAGGCGCCACAAGGTGCCGGCGTTGGAGGGGGTGGATACGCGGGCCTTGACGAGAAAATTACGGATGCAGGGGGCGATGAAAGGGGTTTTGGCGACCAACGGAATGTCCGGAGAAGAAGCCGTGCGTAAAGCGAGGGAGTGGGTTGGTCTGGGGGGTACGGATTACGTGGGTGAGGTGACCTGTAAAAATTCCTTTGAGTGGGATCCGAAAGGAATGGATTTCCCCGGCAAGCTGGGGCCTGAGACCAGGAACATGCCTGCCGTCCGCCATAGGGTGGCGGCCATCGACTGCGGAATGAAAAGGAACATTCTGCGACTGTTGCGGGCGCAGGGAATTCAACCGGTGGTTTTTCCTGCGAAGGCACGGGCGGACGAGATTTTGAAGGCAAAAGTGGACGGCGTGTTTCTTTCCAATGGGCCGGGAGATCCATCCGTGCCGACCTATGTGCACGCCACGGTCCGGGAGTTGATCGGGAAGAAACCGATTTTCGGCATCTGTCTCGGACACCAGATGCTCGCCCACGCCTTGGGGGCAAAGACTTATAAGCTGAAGTTCGGCCACCGGGGAGGGAACCAACCGGTGAAGGATCTGGGTTCGGGAAAGGTATCCATCACCAGTCAAAACCATGGATATGCAGTCGATCCTCAAACCCTGCCGGCGGGCAAAGTGGTGGTCACGCATGTGAACCTCAATGACGGAACCTGTGAGGGCATCCGACTTGTGTCCGGCGAGGCTTTCTCCGTGCAGTACCATCCGGAAGCAGCCCCGGGACCGCACGATGCGTCTTATTTTTTCCGGCAATTTGCCGACCTGCTGGACGCGGCGGGGAAAAAGCGATAGGCGTGTCCCATGGCGAGACTGGTTTCCGAAAGTAAAGAGTTTCCCGGTTTGAGTGTTGAACTGGCGGGTCCTAAAGCCGGGGTCGGTCGGGCGGACGGTAATGAGTTGCAAATTCTTCACGGCAGCGTTTCCTCCCGTCATGCGGAGTTGGTGCTCGATGGTCCGGAGTATCGGGTGAGGGATTTGGATTCAACAAATGGCACGCGGGTGAACGACGAGAAGATCACCGAGGCGATGTTACAGGACCGGGATCGTGTGCAGTTTGGGCAAATCCCGTTTCGTTATGAAGGGTCAGTTCCCCGGGTTGCCTTGGCCCTGCCGGCGTCCGGCACGGCCCTTCAGGCGGAAATTGCGCTGGATCTTGGAATTCCCGAGAACTTTCGTAACTTGTCGCCCATCAAGGGGAAGGGGAGGAAAACAAACCCTAACTTGCTGCTTTTCGCGGCGGCAATCTTTGCCCTTTTCGGGATGGCTTTTTATGTGTTTCGGATGATCACGGGTTAAAAACAAAAAATTATTTTTTTTCGTAACACGGTGTTGACACCTGGACGGGCCGACTGGCATGCTCATAAGTTCCTAGTTGACACAATTATCTGCCCAAGTCGCAAGGCTCGGAGCAGGTTTCGTGCCGACTAGGAAACGCCGGGCGAAACCCGGAACCCTCTTGGGTTCCAACTCGCCCATGTAGCTCAGTTGGTAGAGCACGTCCTTGGTAAGGACGAGGTCACCGGTTCAAACCCGGTCATGGGCTCGGCCGCGATGAAACCCCGGGCGGGGACATCGACGGCGGGCTCGTACCCGGCGAACCCGAGAGGCAGTCCACCCGAGCAAGGAGAAACAAGAGTTATGGCGAAAGAGGCATTCAATCGTTCCAAACCCCACGTCAACGTCGGCACGATCGGTCACGTTGACCACGGGAAAACCACTTTGACCGCAGCCATCACCACGATCCTTGCGAAGAAGGGTCTGGCCGAGGCACGCGCCTATGACCAGATCGACAACGCGCCTGAGGAAAAGGAGCGCGGGATCACAATCAATACTTCCCACGTCGAGTATGCGACCGACAACCGTCACTATGCCCACGTCGATTGCCCGGGTCACGCGGACTACGTCAAAAACATGATCACTGGCGCCGCCCAGATGGACGGGGCAATCCTGGTGGTGAGCGCGGCGGATGGCCCGATGCCCCAAACCCGCGAGCACATCCTGCTTGCCCGCCAGGTCGGCGTGCCTGCTCTCGTCGTTTTCCTGAACAAGGTGGACATGGTGGACGACAAGGACCTGCTGGATCTCGTGGAGGTGGAGGTTCGTGAACTTCTTTCGAAGTACGAGTTTCCCGGCGACAAGATCCCGATCATCAAGGGCAGTGCGCTGAAGGCGCTGGAGTCCGGCGATCCGAAGAGCGACGCCGCCAAGCCGATCCTCGAGCTCATGGAAGCGGTGGACAAATACATCCCCATCCCCGAGCGGCCGAAGGATCAGCCCTTCCTCATGCCGGTGGAGGACGTGTTCAACATTGAAGGCCGTGGCACCGTGGTGACCGGCCGTGTGGAGCGTGGCGTCCTCAAGAAGATGGAGGAGGTCGAAATCGTTGGGATTAAGCCCACGGTGAAGACCGTGGTCACAGATATCGAAATGTTCCGCAAGCTCCTGGATACCGCCGAAGCGGGCGACAATGTCGGCCTGCTGCTCCGCGGCACCAAGAAGGAGGATGTGGAGCGTGGACAGGTCATCGCCAAGCCTGGGACGATCACTCCGCACACGAAATTCAAAGCCACCGTCTACGTCCTGAGCAAGGACGAGGGCGGCCGCCACACCCCGTTCTTCAACGGGTACCGGCCGCAGTTCTACTTCCGGACGACCGACGTGACCGGCGTCGTCACGCTCAAAGCGGGCGTGGAGATGGTCATGCCGGGCGACAACGTCGACATCGAGGTCGAGCTGATCACGCCGATCGCGATGGAGAAGCAGATTCGCTTCGCCATCCGCGAGGGCGGCAAAACGGTCGGCGCCGGCCGGGTCACGGAAATCCTGAAGTAACTTTCAGGAACAACGAGACCGGTGGGAGGGGGCCTCGCTCCAAAAACGGGGCCCCACCAGCCGGACGGATGGAGGGCAGTAGCTCAATTGGTAGAGTAGCGGTCTCCAAAACCGTCGGTTGGGGGTTCGAGTCCCTCCTGCCCTGCATCTGAACAAGGAGAAGGCAAAACATGGAAGCTTGGAAAATTGGTGGAAGTTGGCTGTGGACGGCGTTGGTGGGGGGATTGACCCTCGCCATCGTTTTCCTGGCCTTCCGCTATCGCTCCTCCCTCGCCAAGTTTCTTGGCGAGGTGCGCGCGGAGCTGGCCAAATGTTCCTGGCCTTGGGATCCGACCGAGACCGGTGTGAAAAAGTACCGGGAGTTGATCGATAGCACCGCGGTGGTGGCCACGACCACTCTGGTCTTGGCGGCCTACACCTCGGGCTTTGACTATCTTATCACCCGCGTGGTCGGGTGGCTGGTGAAGTTTTAAGGGATGACCATGAGCGAAACTGCCACCACTTTTGAGCCCGCCTGGTTTGCTGTCCACGTGCTCTCCGGCCAGGAGACCAACGTGAAACGGCACATGATGAGCCGCCTCAAGGCCGAGGAGATGGGGGAGTATGTGCAGGAAGTGGTCATCCCGACGGAGCGTGTTTCTGAAATTAAGCGGGGAAAAAAGGTGGAGACCGAGCGGAAACTGTATCCCGGCTACATCTTCATGAAGATGGGCCTGTACGACGCGGAGAAAAAGTTGAACGAGCGTCCCTGGTATTTTGTAAAAGAGACCCCCGGGGTCCTCGGTTTCGCGGACGGCGATCGGCCCGCTCCCATGCGGCCCAGCGAGGTGGAGGGGATGCTGGCCCAGATTCGGGAAAAGGAGGAGAAGGTCACCCCCAAGGTCATTTTTTCAGTTGGCGACCGCGTCAAGGTCGGCGACGGGCCCTTCCAAAACCAGGAAGGCGTCATCGAGGAAGTGGACACCGAGCGCGGGCGCGTCCGTGTGGCGGTTTCCATTTTCGGCCGTTCCACCCCGGTCGAGCTCGAGTACTGGCAGGTGGAGAAAACTTAAGGAGCTTTATGGCCAAGGAAGTCACCGGAATCATCCGTCTCCAGATCCCCGCCGGGGCGGCGAATCCCGCCCCGCCCGTGGGGCCAGCGCTTGGTCAGCAGGGCGTAAACATCATGGCCTTCTGCAAGGAATTCAACGCCCGGACCGCGAAGGAAGGCGGCAGCATCCTTCCGGTTGTCATCACGGTCTATAAGGACAAGAGCTTCACCTTTATTACCAAGTCCCCGCCGGCCTCGATTCTTCTCAAGAAGGCGGCGAATTTGGCTTCAGGCTCCAAGGAGCCCAACCGTGTGAAGGTCGGCAAGGTTTCCAAAAAACAGGTGATGGATATCGTTAAAATCAAGCGGAATGACCTAAATGCGGCTTCCGACGAAGCCGCCTTCCGGATCATCGCCGGGACGGCCCGCCAAATGGGTCTTGAAATTTCCGACTAAGGAGCGCCCCATGCCCAAACTTCCCAGTCGCCGTTACCGTGAAGGTTTTAAACTGATCGAGTCCAAGAAGCGGTACTCGGTCGGGGAAGCTGTTTCTCTTCTCAAGAAAATGCCAACTGGCAAGAGCAAGGGGAACCCCAGCGTGGATCTCGCTTTCAACCTCGGGGTGGATCCGAAGCAGACCGATCAGGTTGTGCGGGGCACCGTGAGCCTCCCGCACGGATCGGGCAAGACCGTCCGGGTGATCGTTTTCGCTCAAGGCCAAGCCGCCGAGGCGGCCAAGTCCGCCGGAGCCACGGCCGTTGGGTTCGCGGACCTGATTAAAAAGGTCACCGAGGGTTGGGCTGATTTTGATGTGGCGGTGGCCACCCCTGACGCGATGAATGAAGTGCGTAAGCTTGGAAAGGTTCTCGGACCGCGCGGACTGATGCCGAATCCAAAGACTGGGACGGTGACGGAGGACACCGCCAAGGCGGTCAAGGAGTGTCAGGCTGGAAGGGTGGAGTTCAAGATCGACAAGGGCGCCAACCTGCACGTGAGTTGTGGAAAGCTGAATTTTGAGGAAAAGAAACTAGGGGAGAACGTCCAGGCCGTGATCGAGTCGGTCACCAAAGCCCGGCCGTCCGGTGCCAAGGGTAAGTTCATTAAAAACTGTGTTCTGTCGGCGACTTTCTCTCCGGGCATTCCGCTCGCGGTGACCGAAGTGGCCGCGGGCAGCGAGGATTAAAAGGGAGGCGGCCATGAAAGAAGAAAAGAATGTGATGATCGGCACCTTGAAGGATTGGGTGAAATCCTCACCTTACCTCATCGTGTTGGACTACACCGGGATGAAGGTCTCGGAATTTTCGGAACTCCGCGGGCGTCTGCGCAAGGTGGGCGCCGCGGTCAAGGTGGTGAAGAACACCCTCTTCCGGCGCGCGCTGAACGAGGCCTCGCTTCCTTCCATGGATCAGGAACTGGCAGGGCAGACGGCGGTGGTCTCCGGCGGCGCCGATGCGCCGGCTGCCGCCAAGGTAATCAAGACGTTCAAGGCTGAGTTTACCCGTCCCAAACTCAGGGTGGGCGTGATGGATGGAAAGCTGCTCGGCACCTCGGAGCTAACCATGCTTGCCGATCTGCCCTCTGCGGAGGTTCTGCGCGCCCGCTTGCTCGGCGCCATTCAAGCTCCGGCGGCGACCCTGGTGCGTCTGATCCGGGAGCCCAGCGCCTGTGTGGCCCGGGTGATCCGCTCCAAGCCGGAGACCCCTGCAACAGCCTGACTTTCATGAATCAAAACAAAGGCAAAATCCAAGAGTTAGCCCGGGAGCCTTTCCGGGATAATTCGGCCACGGGTGTGGCCGGCTAATTCAGGGACCAACAAGACATTGCCCCGAGGCTGTCTCAAGGAAGATGGCGGAGGGGAAGGAGAAAACCATGGCGGTAAATCTGGATGAAGTCGTAACGACGCTGAGCGGCCTGACCGTTCTCGAGGCGTCTGAGCTCGTGAAGAAACTTGAAGACAAGTGGGGCGTGAGTGCCGCGGCACCGGTCGCAGTCGCCGCCGCCCCCGCAGCCGGCGGTGCCGCTGGCGGTGCCGCAGCTGAAGAGAAGACCACTTTTGAGGTCGTTCTCAAGGATGCCGGCGCCAACAAAATCGGCGTGATCAAGGAAGTTCGGGCGGTGGTGCCCGGCCTCGGTCTGGCCGATGCCAAGGCGCTGGTCGAGGGAGCTCCCAAGACCGTCAAGGAAGGTGCTACCAAGGAAGAGGCCGCCGAGATCAAGAAGAAGCTCGAGGCAGCCGGCGCCAAGGTGGAGGTCAAATAACCCTTTAAACCCAACCCCGGATGGCTGGGGCAGGAGAAAAGAGCAGCATGTCGAAAGTGGCAAAAGTAGAGCGGGTCAATTTCGGGCGGTTGCCCGAGACGGTGGAGATGCCGAACCTTATTGAGGTTCAGCTGGACTCCTACCGGTCCTTCCTCCAGGAGGACGTCGCCCCCAAAAACCGGAAAAGTGTCGGCCTGCAGGCCGTGTTCCGGGAGGTCTTCCCGATCGAGTCGTACGACGAGAAGATCAAGCTCGACTTTAGTCATTATGAACTCGGCCAGGCCAAGCAAGGTCCGATCGAGTGCTTGCGGGAGGGCGTAACATTTGCCGCGCCCCTCTACGTGACGTTTGCCCTCCACAACGAGGGCTCCACGATTGAGGAGCGCGTCTACATGGGCGAACTCCCGTTGATGACCCGTCAGGGCACCTTCATTGTGAATGGAGCCGAACGGGCCATCGTCAGTCAGCTGCATCGTTCGCCGGGCATCTGTTTTGAGTCCAGCGTTCACGCGAACGGCAAGATCCTGCACAGCTACCGGATCATTCCGGATCGCGGTTCCTGGCTCGAGGTGTCCTACGACACGTCTGATCTATTGTACGTCCATCTCGACCGCCGCAAGCGGCGGAGGAAGTTCCTTCTGACGACGCTTTTGCGGGCTCTGGATTACAGCACGGACGAGGACATCATCTCCCTCTTTTACCGGATCGAGAGCCTCAAGCTCTCCGAGAATCTGGAAGAGAACGAACTAAGTCAAAAGGTTCTGATCAAGGAGGTGAGGGATACGGCCAACGCCGACCTGGTGGTCGCCCGTGCTTTTGAGCCCCTGACCAAGGGGGTGGTGCGCCAATTGTTGGATCTGGGGTTGAAGAGCGTCGAGGTCGTGGATATCCGCGTCGACGACACGATTCTGAAGTGCCTCAAGAAGGATCCGGCCAAAGACACCGAGAGCGCCCTCAAGGAGATTTATCGTAAGTTGCGGCCGGGCGATCCGCCTACGGTGACCAACGCCAAGGCCCTGCTAAAGAGGCTCTTTTTCGACCCGAAGCGGTATGACATCGGTCGGGTTGGCCGGCACAAGCTCAACCAAAAGCTCGGCCTTCAGACGGAGCTGGAGACCCGTATTCTCACAAAGGAAGACGTGGTGGCCGCCACCAGTTATCTCATCAACCTGCGACTCGGTGAGGGGACCACCGACGATATCGATCACCTCGGCAGCCGGCGCGTTCGGACCGTGGGAGAGCTCTTGTCCAATCAGTGCCGGACCGGCTTGAGCCGGACGGAGCGGCTGGTCAAGGAGCGCATGACCCTGTTCGACGTGAACACGGAGGGCATGACACCGCAGAAATTGATCAACCCGAAAGCCCTTTCCGCGGTTATCCGTGACTTCTTTGGCCGCAGTCAGCTTTCCCAGCTGATGGACCAAACCAATCCGCTCAGCGAGCTCACCCACAAGCGCCGTCTTTCGGCTCTTGGACCGGGGGGCTTAAGCCGGGATCGCGCTGGGTTTGAGGTTCGCGACGTGCATCCGTCCCACTATGGGCGGATCTGCCCGATTGAGACTCCGGAGGGTCCGAACATCGGACTTATCTCCAGTCTCTCAACCCACGCCCGGATCAACGAGTTCGGCTTCATTGAGACTCCTTACCGCAAGGTGGAGAACGGTCGCGTCCGGGAGGATCTCGATTATTTGACGGCCGATCAGGAAGAGAACTTTATTGTGGCCCAGGCGAATACGGCGGTGGATGGCCACGGCAAGTTCACCTCGCCGAAAGTCTCGGTTCGTTACCGCGGGGAGTTTCTTGAGGTTGAGCCGGATAAGGTCCATTACATGGACGTCTCCCCGAAGCAGCTTGTCTCGGTGGCAGCCTCGCTCATTCCATTTTTGGAGCATGACGATGCGAACCGGGCCTTGATGGGCTCCAACATGCAGCGCCAAGGCGTGCCATTGTTGATTTCCGAATCGCCGGTCGTCGGCACCGGAATGGAAGGCAAGGTGGCGCGGGATTCTTATGCCATGATGATCAGCGAGGGGCCCGGCAAAGTGGCTTCCGTCACGGCCAACATGATCCTCGTCACGGAGGATGGTGAAGCTCCGGAAAACCGGAAGCGTCTCAAGACAGACCCAGACAAGGGAATCTACGTGTATCACCTGCGGAAGTTCATGCGCTCCAACAACGGGACCTGCATCAACCAGAAGCCGATCGTGAAGGTTGGCCAGCGGGTGACCAAAGGCATGGTGATCGCCGACGGACCTTGCACCGACGGGGGGGAACTGGCCCTGGGGCGGAACGTGGTGGTCGCATTCATGCCCTGGCACGGATACAACTTTGAGGACGCCATTCTCCTGAATCAGCGACTCGTCAAGGAGGACGTTTACACCAGCATCCATATTGAGGAGTTTGAAATTTCCGCCCGGGACACCAAGCTCGGACCGGAAGAAATCACCCGGGATATTCCGAACGTCGGGGATGAGGCATTGAAAAATCTCGGACCGGACGGGGTTGTTCGCGTCGGGGCAGAAGTCAAAGCAGGGGATATTCTGGTAGGAAAAATCACCCCGAAGAGCGAGACCGAACTGGCCCCGGAAGAGCGCCTGCTGCGCGCCATCTTCGGTGAAAAGGCCGCGGACGTGAAGGACAGTTCCCTCGTGGTGCCCTCCGGCTCCGCGGGAATCGTCATGGACGTGAAGGTCACCGGCGGCGGGCTCAAGAAGGATGTGATTAAACTGGCGCCCGGCGAGGCGAAGAAGCACGCCAAGGGTGTCGAGGACAAGTACATCAAAAAGCACGCCGAATTGAAGGAGGAGCTGACCCAAGCCCTTTCCAATATTCTGCTTAATGAAAAGATCCCGCTGGATGTGGTCAACGCCGAGACCGGCGAGATCATCATCCCGGCCAACCGCAAGATCACCAAAACGCTTCTGCGTAAAATCGCGGACGTCTACAACCACATCGAGATCGATCCCAGCCCGATTCGGATCAAAATCCGGGAAATCATCTCGAGTTTTGAGCAAAAGTTCAATCAGCTGACCAACGAGAAAGATGTGGAGTTGGAGCGGGTGGAAGCCGGGGAAGATATCGACCCTGGCATCATCAAGCAGGTGAAGGTTTATGTGGCCGCGAAACGGAAAATCTCCGTGGGTGATAAAATGGCCGGCCGTCACGGCAATAAGGGTGTTGTGGCCAAGATCGTTCCTGAGGAAGACATGCCCTATCTTCCTGATGGAACTCCGGTTGACATCATCCTGAATCCGCTCGGCGTGCCTTCGCGCATGAACGTCGGTCAGGTGCTGGAGACGCATCTGGGCATCGCGGCCCGGGCCCTTGGATTCAACGTGGCCACGCCGGTCTTTGACGGGATTAGCGAGACCAAGATCCGCGACTTCCTCAAAAAGGCGAAGTTGGATGAGGACGGCAAGTCCCTCCTCCTGGACGGCCGAACCGGCGAACCCTTCGATCAGCGGGTCGTGGTGGGCTTGATTTACATGATGAAGCTCCATCACTTGGTCGCGGACAAGATTCATGCCCGAGCCGTCGGCCCGTACTCCCTCGTCACCCAGCAACCGCTGGGCGGCAAGGCCCAGTACGGCGGACAACGGTATGGGGAGATGGAGGTGTGGGCCATGGAGGCGTATGGCGCCGCTTACACCTTGCAGGAACTCCTCACGGTGAAGTCCGATGACGTGGCCGGACGCACGAGGATCTATGAGAGCATTGTGAAGGGCGACAATTCGCTGGAGGCCGGAACACCCGAATCCTTCAACGTGTTGATCAAGGAAATGCAGAGCCTCTGCCTCGATGTGAAGGTCGGGGAGCGCAGTCGCGTCGTGGACGAGGATCTGCAGAAACCCAGCCCGTTGGAAGTTGTGGCCGCTTAACCCCCAGACCCAGAAAAACCATCCCATGAACAAACAGACCCAATCCGCCCGCGAAATTCTCGGCATGGAGCGCTCGGTCGGCTTCGACCAGGTGAGCATCACCGTCGCGTCGCCCGAAGCGATCCTTTCTTGGAGCCGCGGAGAGACCAAGAACCCCGAGACCATCAATTACCGGACTTTTAAGCCGGAAAAAGGGGGGTTGTTCTGTGAGCGTATTTTTGGGCCGACGAAGGATTACGAGTGCTCCTGCGGAAAGTACAAGCGGATCAAGTTCAAAGGGGTGATTTGTGACCGTTGCGGCGTGGAAGTCACCCTCGCACGCGTTCGTCGCGAGCGTATGGGGCACATCGAGCTGGCCGTGCCGGTGAGCCACATCTGGTTTTATAAATGCATGCCGAGCCGCCTGGGACTCATGATGGACATGACGGCACGGGAATTGGAGCGGGTGATCTATTACGAGGATTACCTCGTGATCGACGAAGGGAAGACCCCGCTTAAGCCGAAGCAGCTTTTGACCGAGACCGAGTACCGGGAGGCCCAGGACCAGTACGGCGACTCCTTTGTGGCCAAGATGGGGGCCGAGGCGATCCGGGATGTCTTCAAAAAAATCGATCTCGACGAACTCGCGGTCGAACTCGAGCAGCAACTGGAACAGACCCGCAGCAAGCAAACCCGCAAGAAGGTTGCCAAGCGCCTTAAGCTGGTGCAGGGGTTCATTCAGGCCGGAGCCCGGCCGGAGTGGATGGTTCTCGAGGTTCTTCCGGTCATTCCGCCTGATCTGCGTCCTTTGGTTCCCCTCGAAGGTGGCCGCTTCGCCACCTCCGACCTGAACGATTTGTACCGACGGGTGATCAACCGCAATAATCGTCTCCGTAACCTGCTGCAGCTCAAGACGCCTGAAGTCATCATCCGTAATGAAAAGCGGATGTTGCAGGAGGCGGTGGACGCTTTGATGGACAACGGCCGTCACGGCCGGGCGGTCACGGGTGCGGGAAACCGTCCTCTCAAATCCCTCTCCGACATGTTGAAGGGGAAGACCGGACGTTTCCGGATGAACCTGCTTGGAAAGCGGGTCGATTACTCGGGGCGTTCCGTTATCGTGATCGGGCCGGAACTGAAGCTGAATGAGTGCGGTTTGCCCAAGAAGATGGCTTTGGTGCTTTTCGAGCCTTTCATCATCCGCCGGCTGAAGGAGCTCGGCCAGGTGCACACCGTCCGCAGCGCCAAGAAGATGATCGAGAAGAAGGAGGCGATTGTTTGGGACACTCTCGACGAGGTGACCCGCGAGCATCCAGTGTTGCTCAACCGCGCGCCGACACTCCACCGTCTGTCGGTTCAGGCGTTCGAGCCCAAACTGATCGAGGGGGATGCCATCCGCATTCATCCTCTGGTCTGCACGGCCTACAATGCCGATTTTGACGGGGACCAGATGGCCGTGCACGTCCCGCTGAGCGTGGAAGCTCAGCTGGAAGCCCGGCTGCTTATGCTGGCCCCGAACAACATTTTTGGCCCCAGCAACGGGCGCCCCATCACCACGCCCAGCCAGGACATCACCTTGGGCTGTTATTATCTCACCCAAAATCCGGTTCGTTCCACGGAGAAGATCTCGGGCGATAAGAAGAAGCGCCTGAGCGCCTTTGAGAATGCGGATGAGGTCGATTTTGCAGTCAGCGAGGGAAGCATTAAAACCCACGACTTCATTCTCTTCAAAAATCCCAACTATGGTCACGAGACCGTCTTTGGGGATGCGACCAAGAAGTTTATCGAAACAACTCCTGGTCGGGTCCGCTTCAACGGGATCTGGCCGACGGAAATCGGGTTCTTCAATAAGGCGGCCGGCAAGAAGCAGCTCGGGGAGATTATCCTCCGGTGTTATGAAAAATGCGGGCACAGCAAAACCGTGGAGTGCCTGGACAAGCTTAAGGACCTCGGGTTTTCCTCCGCCACGCGGGCAGGGGTGTCGATCGGGATCGATGACATGATCATCCCGGAGGACAAGCCTCAGGTGATCGACCGGGCCCGTCAGGCGGTGACCCAGGTGGAGAAGCAGTACCGGATGGGTTCCATCACGGACGGCGAGCGTTATAATAAAATCGTCGATATTTGGACGCAGGCGACAGAGGAAATCTCGGCCGCGATGTACCGGACCCTGGAGCACAACCAGGGACGGAAAGACTTCAACCCCGTCTATCTCATGGTTGATTCCGGGGCCCGAGGAAACCGGAACCAGGTCCGTCAGCTCGCCGGCATGCGTGGCTTGATGGCCAAACCCTCCGGCGAAATTATTGAGCGTCCGATTACCGCCAGCTTCCGTGAGGGGCTTTCGGTGTTGGAGTATTTTATTTCCACCCACGGCGCCCGCAAAGGACTGGCCGACACTGCGCTCAAGACCGCCGACTCGGGTTATATGACCCGCAAGCTTTGCGACGTGGCCATGGACATTATCATCCGGGAGCCTGACTGCGGAACGGAGCGGGGAATTTGGGTTAAAGCCATCCTGGAAGGGGATGACGAGATTGTCCGGCTGCGGGATCGAATCTACGGCAGGACCTCATGCGACGACATCGTCGATCCCGTGAGCAAAAAGAAAGTGGTGGCAGCCGGCCAAATTATTGATGAAAAGGCTTCCATGGCCATTGAGGCTTTGGGCATGGAGCGGGTGAAAATCCGTTCCGCCCTAACCTGCGAGACCAAGAGAGGCGTGTGTGCCTCCTGTTACGGGCAAAATCTGGCAACCAACCAGCCCGCCAAGCTGGGCGAAGCGGTGGGCATCATCGCCGCTCAGTCCATCGGGGAGCCCGGCACGCAGTTGACCATGCGGACCTTCCACATCGGAGGAACCGCCTCCCAGGTCTTCAAGCAGCCGCAAATCAAGGCGAAGCACGAAGGCACCGTCCAGTATACCGATCTCCGCACGGTGAAGGCGCTTGAGGGGCATGACATTGTCCTGAACAAAAATGGATTCATCAGCATCCATGCCGAAGACGGGCGTGAACTTGAGCGGTACCCAGTTGTAATCGGCTCCATGATTTCGGTCCCCGAAGGGGGTCGCGTCAAGAAGGGGCAGAGCTTCGTCCAATGGGATCCATACAACATCTCCATCCTGACCGAAAAAGCCGGTCGCGTGGAATTCAAGGACATCCTCGAGGGGGTGACCATGAAGCGTGAGACGGATGAAACCACCAAGCTGGTTGGGACCGTGATCATTGAGCACAAGGAAGATCTTCATCCCCAGATCGCCATTGTGGATGAAACAGGTGCCGTGGTTGCGGCTTACAGCATCCCGGCCGGGGCTCATATCGAAGTGAAGGATGGGGAAAAAGTTCGGGCCGGTCAGCGGATGGCGAAAACTCCCCGGAAAGTCACCAAGACCAAGGACATCACCGGAGGTCTACCCCGTGTGGCGGAATTGTTCGAAGCTCGCCGACCCAAGGATGCGGCCGAGATCGCTAAGATTGACGGCATTGTCGACCTGCAGGGCAACCTGCGTGGCAAGAAGAAGCTGGTCATTAAGGACGTTGAAACCGGTGCGGAAGAGGAGCATCTCATCCCGCTCTCGAAGCATCTGATCGTCTACAAGGGGGACACGGTGAAGAAGGGTCAGCAGCTCACCGAAGGTCCGGTCGTGCCCCACGAAATTCTTGAGGTTTGTGGACCCCAGGAACTGCAAGAGTACCTCGTGAACGAAGTTCAGGAGGTTTACCGGTTGCAGGGTGTGGAAATCAACGACAAGCATATCGAGATCATTGTTCGGCAGATGCTCCGCAAGGTGAAAATCACCGAACCCGGGGACACAACCTTCCTTTGGGGCGAGCAGATTGACCGGATGGCCTTTGAAGAGGAGAACAAGGAAATCGAGGCCAAGGGTGGCAAGCCGGCCGAGGCGACCCCGGTGCTTCTGGGGATCACCAAGGCCTCGCTCGAGACCGACAGTTTCATTTCTGCGGCCTCCTTCCAGGACACAACCCGGGTCCTGACCGATGCGGCCACTTTGGGTAAAATCGATAAGCTGCAGGGCTTCAAGGAAAACGTGATTATGGGCCACCTGATCCCGGCCGGCACTGGCTTCAGTGCTTACCGGAAGATCAAACTTCTTCACCTCGGGGAACCAGTGGGGGATCCCTTGGTGGTGACTGCGCCGGAAGAGGAGAGGTCCCGTAAGGTGGCCCTCGATATTCCCGCCGCCTTGGCCAGCTAGTGTAAAAAACCCGCGGAAAACCCTTGTCATCAAGGGTATTTTCCGGCAGGATTTCAGTTTCCGCTGTCATCCGACCGGAGTCCGAAAGGGAATAGCCGGTTCAGGTCAGTCGGCATGTGACGGTCCGAGGGGGTCGTCCTCCATGCGTGCGTTAAGCGCTTCATGGAACCCGCAAAAGGGGAATGCCTGCTGTCTGGGGAAGTCTGCGGGGGAAAAACTGATGCCGACAATCAACCAGTTGGTGCGATTTGGCCGGACCGCTCTCAAGCGCGGGACGAAGGCTCCTGCCTTACACGGTTGTCCTCAGCGCCGCGGCGTTTGTCTTCAGGTCATGACCCGGACGCCCAAAAAGCCCAATTCGGCACTCCGAAAAGTGGCCAAAGTCCGCCTGACGAACGGGGAAGAGGTCATCGCTTATATCCCCGGAGAAAATCATAACCTTCAGGAGCACTCCATTGTCCTGGTCCGCGGCGGTCGCGTGAAGGATTTGCCCGGTGTCCGTTACCATATCGTCCGCGGCACTCTTGATGCCCTTGGGGCAGCCGGTCCCAGCAACACCAATAAACTTTCCCGACTTGTCTCCCGCAGCAAATACGGGGTCAAACGTCCCAAGGGCGGCGGGGCTGCCAAGGCATCTGCTGATGCCAAGCCGGCCAAGGCGTAAGGGGAGATTTTATGGCACGCCGTCGACGTCACGAAGCTCGCCCGATCCACGCGGATCCTGTCTACGAGAGCCAACTGGTTGGACGAATGATCGGCTATGTGCTGCGGCGTGGGAAGCTCTCGACCGCCAGCCGTCTGGTTTACAATGCCATCAAGCGGGCCAATGAGGGCGGTTCCGGTGGAGATCCGCTGGCCGTGGTCAACAAGGCCGTCGACAATGTGAAGCCTCGTCTCGAGGTGAAGTCCCGCCGGGTCGGTGGGGCCACGTACCAAGTTCCGGTGGAAACCACTCCGGAGCGCCAACTTTCCCTCGCGCTTCGCTGGATAGTCGATCTCGCCAACAACCGCAAGGGTGTGGCCTTTGAAAGGGCCTTGGCTCAAGAAATCCGTGACGCCGCCGCCGGACAGGGGAACGCAGTGAAAAAGCGGGATGAAACCCACCGAATGGCGCAGGCCAACCGGGCCTTTGCCCATCTCCGCTGGTAAAAGGAAAGTATGCCTCCCGCCCCCAACGCTCCCGCCCGCCCTTACACGCTCGAGCGCACCCGCAATATCGGGATTTGCGCCCATATCGACGCAGGGAAGACCACGTTGACCGAGCGCATCCTTTTTTACACCGGAAGCATTCACAAGATCGGCGAGGTGCATGAAGGAACCACCGTCACAGATTGGATGGAGCAAGAGCGGGAACGCGGCATCACGATCACCTCTGCGGCGACAACCTGTTTCTGGCCGGTGCGTGAAGAGGCCGGGCTGGTGAAGTCTTTCGAGAAAACCAAAAACCGCATCAATATCATCGACACTCCCGGACACGTGGATTTCACCGCAGAGGTGGAGCGGTCCCTCCGGGTGCTTGACGGGGCCATTGCGGTTTTCTGTGGCGTGGCCGGAGTGCAGCCCCAAAGCGAGACGGTCTGGCGCCAGGCCAACAAGTACGGCGTGCCACGCATTGCTTTCGTTAACAAGATGGATCGGACCGGGGCGGACTTTGAAAAGGCCGTCCACGAGATGCGCACCAAGCTGGGAGCCAACGCGGTGCCGATTCTCCTGCCGCTGGGCAAGGAGGATAAACTCCTCGGGCAGATCGACCTGATTAACCAAAAGGCCTTCCTTTACTCGGACAGTAAAAATCTGGGATCGACCTATGAGATTGCCGAGATTCCGGCCGATTTTAAGGAAGAGGCCAAGAAGGCACTCGATCGGCTTGTCGAAGCCGTTGCTGACGTGGACGAAGAGGTGGGGAACATGTTTCTGGAGGAGAAGCGGCCCACACCCAAGCAGTTGAAGGAAGCTATCCGCCGGGTGGTGATCGCCAACAAGCTGGTGCCCGTGGTGGGGGGGTCTGCCTTTAAAAACAAAGGCGTCCAAGGCTTGATCGATGCGGTCGTCGAATATCTGCCGAGCCCGATCGACATTCCTCCGGCGGTCGGCCATAGCACGGAAAATCCGGAAGAGAGGATCCCGGTGAAGGTTGATGATGGTGAGAAGTTCTGTTCCCTTGCTTTCAAACTTTGGACCGATCCGTATGTGGGCAAGCTGATCTTTTTCCGGGTCTACTCCGGCAAGCTCAGCAAAGGGGAGTTCATCTACAATTCCCGCACCCGCAAGCGTGAGCGCGTGAGCCGTTTGGTGCAGATCCAGGCCGACAAGCGGGAAGACATCGATACCGTATTTGCCGGCGATATCGCCGCCACGGTGGGGCTCAAGGACATCGCCACCGGGGATACGCTATGCAATGAGGAATTTGAAATCACCCTGGAACCCCCAAGCTTCCCCGAACCCGTTATCTCCATGGCGGTGGAACCCAAAACCAAGGGAGACCGGGAAAAAATGGGCGAGGCTCTGCAGCGCCTCTCGGAAGAGGATCCGACCTTCATGGTGAAGACCAACGAGGAGACCGGTCAGACCATCATCAGCGGCATGGGTGAGCTTCACCTGGAAATTATCTGTGACCGGTTAAAACGTGAATTTAGCGTCGAGACCAACGCCGGGGCCCCGCAGATCGCTTACCGGGAGACCATCACCAAGAGCTCGGGTGGGGAAGGCAAGTTGATCAAGCAGTCGGGCGGACGCGGGCAGTATGGCCACGTGATTCTGAAGGTCGCCCCGCAGGAGCGCGGGAAGGGAATCTCGGTGGAGAATAAGGTCACCGGCGGCAATATTCCGAAAGAATACATTCCGGCCGTAAAAAAGGGCGTGGAAGAGGCCCTCCTGAATGGCGTCATCCATGGGAGTCCCGTGATCGACATGAAAATCGAGATTATGGACGGCTCGTACCACGAGGTGGACTCCAACGAGTTGGCCTTCAAAATGGCCGCCATTTTTGCCGTCAAGGACGCCATGCAAAAGGCCGGTCCTATCCTGCTGGAGCCCATCATGGCGGTGGAGTGCTCCACTCCGGACGAGTTCCAGGGCGACATTCTCGGGGACATTAATCGCCGGCGGGGAAAAATCATGAATGTCGACTCCAAAAGTTTGACCTCGATCGTGAAGGCAGAGGTTCCCTTGGCGGAAATGTTTGGCTATGTGAACACCATCCGCTCCCTGTCCCGCGGTCGTGCGGCTTATTCGATGGAGCCGTCCCATTTCGAGCAAGTGCCTTCCAGTGTGCTGGCCACAGTGACCCAGCAAAAGAAAGGATAAGTCATGCCCGCGACCCGTATCCGTATCCGTCTCAAGTCCTTCGATTACCGCTTGCTCGACAAGGCGGCAGGAGAGATTGCAGAGACAGCCAGCCGGACCGGATCGAGGGTGGCCGGACCCATTCCGCTGCCGACCAAAATTGAGCGGTATACGGTCAATCGTTCACCTCATTGCGATAAAAAGAGCATGGAACAATTTGAAATCCGCACCCATAAGCGGCTGCTCGACATCCTCGAGCCCTCCGGAAAAACCGTGGACGAACTAAAAAAGCTGAACCTACCTGCCGGGGTCGACATCACCATTAAGATTTAAGGAGAAACCATGATCGAGCGTTTTGGCATGATCGGAAAGAAAGTGGGAATGACCCGGGTCTATGACGACCAAGGTCAGGCCACTGCCGTGACCGTTATCTCCGCCGAGACCAATACTGTCTACGAGGTGCGGACGAAGGAAAAGAATGGAGTGCAGGCCGTTGTTCTTGGAACGGGCGAGCGAAAAGCCACGCGCACGAATAAGCCTCAGCGGGTGGCTTTTGAGAAGCAGGGGAGGAAGAATCCCTTGGCTCTTCGTCAATTCCGGGCCGCTCCGGCGGATCTCGCCGTGGGGGCGGAAATTTCCCTGACTCGCTTCAAGGCCGGACAACTGGTCGACGTTCTCGGCGTTTCCAAGGGTAAGGGCTTTCATGGCGTGATGCGGAAACATAATTACGCCGGTCAGGCGGATGCGCACGGATCGACCACCCATCGCCGGAATGGCGCCATTGGTTGCCGCTCCACTCCTGGGCGGGTCTATAAGAATGCGGGCATGCCGGGCACGTTCGGAGCTGACAACTGCACCGTGCAAAATTTAAAAGTCATCCAGGTTCGCGAAAACGATAAACTTCTGCTGATTCGGGGAGCGGTACCGGGACCGAATGGCAGTCTGGTCATTGTCCGTGATGCCATCAAAGCCGAGGTGAAGGCCTAAAGTCCCGATGAGCAAACCCAAGCCCATCAATCTGGCCGCAGCCGAAAAAGCCCTTGGGGTGGAGCTGTACAAAAACCGCAAAGCTAGCCAGGCCCTGCATGAGGCCGTCACGGCCTATCGCGCCGCCCGTCGTTCCGGCACCCATGCCACCCTGACCAAAGCAACGGTGGATCTTTCCGGCAAAAAGCCGTGGAGACAAAAGGGAACCGGTCGCGCTCGCGCCGGCTATAAATCCTCGCCGGTCTGGGTGGGGGGCGGGGTGGTGTTTGGACCGCATCCCCGCAGCTATCGCAAGAATTTGCCCAAGACCGTCTTAAAGACGGCCCTCCGGCGTGCCATCAGCGACCTGGCCACCAAAGGGACCCTGCACTCCGGCAGTATCCCCAGCCTTAAGGCGCCCAAAACCAAAGAGCTGATCGGTTGGATCAAGGATGCCGGCCTACCACTTTCCTGCCTGATCATTACCTCAAAGCAGCCTGAACCCAACCTTCTCAAGGCTGCCCAAAACCTGCGCGAGGTGGATTTGCGAACTGCCCGGGAAGTCAACGCCGAGGACCTTCTGCGACGCCGCCAGGTTTGGATTTCTGAGGATGCCTGGAGCGAACTGGGTAAGCGGTTGCAAAACAAAGCCAAAGGGGAGGGTAAGTCATGAGGTCCCCGACCGAGGTCATCGTCCGTCCCTGCGTTTCCGAAAAGGGAACCCGTCTGGCTTCTGCCCATAACCAGTACCTTTTTGAGGTGGCAACCGACGCCACCAAGCTCGAGATCCGTCAGGCCATCACGGCCTTATTTGGCAAGAAGGTGGTCCGTGTGAATACCTTCCGCCGGCCTGGAAAAATTCGTCGCTCCCGTCGTGGCGAGTTGGGTCGCAAAAACCATACCAAGCGGGCAATCATCACGCTGGCCGCCGGCCAGAAACTTGAAACCGCTTAAGGAGTAGCACCATGGCCCTCAAAGAATTCCGCCCCCTGACTCCATCCCTTCGTTACACCATGCTGCGGGACTTTTCCGAGCTGACGCCTGACTCGAAGCCCGAGAAAAAGCTACTCGAAATCAAGCGCCGCACCGGTGGTCGGAACGTTTACGGTCGAATGACCTCCCGTCATCGCGGCGGCGGCCACAAAAAGAAGTTTCGGATCATTGAGTGGAATCGCCGGAAGCGGACCACCCCCGGGACGGTTTTGGGTATCCAATATGATCCCAATCGCTCGGCCCGGATTGCGCTGGTGGAATATGGCGCGAAGGACCGTGCTTACATTCTCGCACCCGAAGGGCTCCAGGCAGGCGCCAAAGTGGTCGCCGGTCCTTCCGTTCCGGCTGAACTAGGCAATGCCCTTCCGCTGCGCGCCATCCCGCAGGGGTTGCCACTCCATAATATTGAAATGGTGCCTGGACGGGGCGGTCAAATCGTTCGCTCGGCAGGAACGGCCGCGATTTGTACGGCCATCGACGGGGACTACGCGCTCCTCAAACTTCCCTCGGGGGAAATTCGGCGGCTGCACGCGGACTGTTACGCGACGGTCGGCCAGGTTGGAAATGTGGCGCATGAAAAAATCAGTCTTGGCAAGGCGGGTCGAGCCCGCTGGCTGGGGCGGCGGCCGCATGTTCGCGGCATGGTGATGAACCCGATCGACCATCCGATGGGTGGCGGACAGGGCAAGAGCAAGGGTGGGGGCGGACGGCAACATCCGGTCTCTCCTTGGGGGCAGCTGGCTAAAGGCCTGAAGACACGTCATCGGCATAAACCCTCCAGCCGGTTCATTGTGCAAGACCGGAGAAAGAAAAAATCGTCATGAGTCGCAGTCTGAAAAAGGGTCCCTTTATCGACGATCATCTGATCGTGAAGGTCCAGAAAATGGGGGCTGCCAAAAAGCCGATCAAAACCTGGTCGCGTCGGTCCATGATTGCCCCCGAGTTTGTCGGGCATACGTTCCTGGTTCACAACGGCAAGGCCTTCAACCCGGTTTTCGTGACGGAAAACATGGTTGGACACCGTCTGGGAGAATTTTCCCCCACTCGCGTCTTTAAGAGGCACGGCGGCCATACCGAGAAGGTGACGAAATGAAGTTTCTTCTCGCCCTCCTCATTTTCACCGCCCCGGTTTTCGCCAGCCCCAAGGCCAAGGTTGACGACCTCGCCATGGCCCAGGCCGAAGCCAAGGCCTATCGCGAGGCCTGGCTGGATCTCAAGCGCCGTGACGAGATCCTGGGCCTGTCATCCCTCAGCTCCGAGGCCCGCGACAGTCACGAAAAAGTAGCCCGCCTGGCTGGAGAGCTAATCCGCTCGGAAAGGGCGCGCCTGGCGGTATTTGAGAAGGCCAAGTCGGCAGTCGAGGCTGCCGTGAAGTGGGCAGGGGAAGCTGATGCCGCGAAGCGTGCTTCCGCACGTTCCGAGTTTGAGTCGGCTAAGCGGACGCTGGAGGCGACCATGAAGCAGACATCTGCCCCCCGTCCTACGGCCTCCGGTCTGACCGACGCTCAAATTGTGGCGGTTGATCGCGAGCAGCAGGCGGTGGTGCTGAACCTAGGTAGCCTGCAGGGGGCCAAAGAAGGAATGCCTTTTCGGATCCTACGCCAGGATCAGGTTATCGGCAGTTGCCGCCTGATTGAGGTGCGGGAAATGACTTCCGCCGGTTTACCGGAGCAACTAGCCAAGAATCTTCAGCCGGAAGTGGGGGACCGCATCGCGGTGTTGGCAGAGAAATGAGCACCGAGATCCGCACGGCCCGCGCCGAAATGAAATACGCCCGGATGTCGGCGTTTAAAATCCGGGATATCGCCCGATGCCTTCGCGGCCTTCCGGCCCACGAGGCGGATGCGCGTCTTCGTTTTGCTCCTCAAAAATCGGCCCGGCTGCTGGTGCAGACCCTCCGTTCTGCGGTGGCGAATGCGGAAAGCCAGCTTTCCATTCCGGCCGAAAAGCTCGTGGTGCATGAGGTGATGGTGGGGGAAGGGCCAACCTTCCACCGTTTTCAGCCGAAGGCCCGCGGCAGCGCCGGCCCAATTCGGAAGCGCACCAGCCACATCCGGATCACCCTCAAGGAAGTTTCCGCCGAGGAAGCAAAACCGAAGGGGAAAAAGGATAAGAAACCCGCCAAGGCCAAGGCCGCGGCAAAGGAATAAGTCGTTATGGGCCAAAAGA
This sequence comes from uncultured Akkermansia sp., assembly GCA_964635945.1. Lineage (GTDB taxonomy): Bacteria > Verrucomicrobiota > Verrucomicrobiia > Methylacidiphilales > Verrucolacustridaceae > Verrucolacustris. The sequence continues at coordinate 50,868 of CAZWQT010000002.1, forward strand.
CCAACCCCATCGGATTCCGGCTTCCCGTGCAGCGCAATTGGCGCTCGATCTGGTACGCCGACAAAAAGAACTTCCCGGTATTCCTGCATGAGGACTACCAAATCCGCAACTTTATCAAGAAACGGCTGGAGAGTGCGGCCATTTCCAAAGTGGTCATCGAGAGGGCGTCCAACCGCGTTCGGGTGACCCTCCATACCGCCCGGCCAGGCTTGGTGATCGGCCGAAAGGCCAGCGAACTCGACAAGCTCCGCGAAGAGACCCAGGCCCTCACGCCGGAGCGGGAAGTGCTGATTGACGTGAAGGAAATCAAGAATCCCGAGCTCGATGCCCAGCTGGTGGCGGAAAACATTGCCTTGCAGTTGGAGCGGCGCGTCTCTTTTCGTCGGGCCGTCAAAAAAGCGATGCAGACATCTCTCGATTTCGGTGCCGCCGGGGTCAAGATCCGCGTAGGCGGGCGCCTTGGAGGAGGGGAAATTGCCCGTTCCGAACAGTATCACGAGGGGAAGGTTCCGCTGCACACCTTGCGGGCCAACATCGACTACGGCTTTGCCGAAGCCCACACCGTCGCGGGCAAAATCGGCGTCAAGGTTTGGATCTGCCAAGGGGAGGGGAGCTAAGCCATGCCTTTACTTCCTAAGCGGGTTAAATACCGGAAAACCCAGCGGGGTAGCCGCAAGGGATTTGCCTCCCGGAATATTCACCTGGCGTTCGGCGCCTATGGCCTCCAGTCCCTCGAACGATGCTGGCTGACCAACATCCAGATTGAGGCCGCCCGGGTGGCTTTGACCCGGAATATGAATCGCCGGGGAAAGTTGTGGATACGGGTATTCCCAGACAAATCGGTAACCAGCCGACCCCCGGAAACCCGGATGGGTAAGGGGAAAGGGCAGCCTGAATTTTGGGTGGCCGTTATCAAACCTGGGACTATTATCTTTGAGCTCGACGGCTTGGCGGAAGTCGACGCAAAGGAATGCTTTCGTTTGGCAGCCAGCAAGTTGCCAATGAGGAACCGTTTCGTCACCCGCGAAAGGAGATTGGTATTTTGAAGATTGAAGAGATCCGTGGCCTCAAAGAGGCCGATTTGGGGCGCAAGGCGGAAGAACTCCGCCGGGAGCGGTTCCAACTGCGCGTCCAGCAGCAGACAGGGCAACTCGAGAAGCCGAATCGTCTCCGTGAGATTCGCCGAACCCTTGCGCGGATCGAGACAGCCAAGACGGAAGTCAAACGGGCCGCAGCGTCGAAAGGGAAGAAATGAGCGATCAAGCCCAGAAGCCGGTAACCAAAGAGCGTATCGGAGAGGTAATTTCCGCCAAGATGGACAAGACGATCGTGGTACGGGTGGAGCGCCGGTTCCCCCATCCGCAGTTCAAGAAGATCGTCAGATTCCGGAAAAAGTTTTATGCCCACGATGGCGAAAAAAAGGCGAAAGAGGGGGACACCGTTCGCATTGCGGAGTGTCGTCCCCTCAGCAAACTAAAGCGCTGGAAGCTTGTGGAGGTGATTTCCCAAGCCGAGGCCCCTGCCGGAGCCGTCGTATGATCCAGATCCGCTCCTGGCTCGACATCGCGGATAATACCGGAGCCCGCAAGGCCACCATGATCGGTGTCATCGGCCGTAAAACCCTCGTGGCCCGCGTGGGGGATATCATCACAGCCAACGTGAAAGAAGCCGCTCCGGATGGCACCGTGAAAAAGAGTGAGGTTGTCCGGGCGGTGGTTGTCCGCACCAGGTTTCCGGTACGACGCGCCGACGGATCCTATCTCCGCTTTGATAGCAACGCCGCCGTGATCATCGACAAGGATTCCAATCCCCGGGGCACCCGTATTTTTGGTCCGGTGGCCCGGGAGCTTCGCGAAAAGAATTTCATGAAAATCATCTCACTTGCGCCGGAGGTCATCTAAGGATTCCGTCATGAGCAAGTTTCATGTTCATAAAGGGGACGAGGTTGAGGTCATCACCGGAGCCAATCGCGGCCGCAAGGGCAAGATCCTTGAGGTGAAGACTGACGCCCATCGCGTTCTGATTGAGGGCGTAAACCTGATCAAACGGCACGTTCGTCCTACCCAGGACAATCCCAAGGGTGGGGTGGTTGAGCGCGAGGGCACCATTCACATTTCCAATGTCCGGCTTTTGAATCGCCCGGCGGCCGGCAAACGGGATGACAAAAAAGCCAAGGAGAAGCCCGGCAAGGGCAGGAAATAAGCCATGGAATGCGACCTAAAAAATCTTTATTTGAAGGATGTCGTGCCGGCCATGATGAAGGGGCGCAACTATCAAAATATTCATCAGGTCCCGAAACTGGAAAAGATTGTGGTGAATTGCTCCATGGGGTCAGCCCAGGACGTGAAAGCGGCGTTGGAGGATGCGGTCAATGATCTGACCCTGATCTCCGGCCAGAAGCCGATCAAAACCCGTTCCAAAAAAAGCATTTCCAACTTCAAGCTTCGCCTTCACCAGGAAATCGGTTGCAAGGTGACGCTTCGAGGGAAGCGGATGTACGAGTTTCTTTTGCGATTCACCCGAATGGCCCTTCCGCGGATCCGTGATTTTCGAGGCGTGCCGAACGGCGGATTCGATGGGCGCGGGGCCTACACGCTGGGCGTCAAGGATCACACGATTTTTCCTGAAATCGAACTCGACAAAGTGAAGCGAAACCTGGGTTTTGATGTCACCTTTGTCACCACCGGCAAGGATCGGGAAGAGACCCGGGAAATGCTGTTGCGCATGGGCATGCCGTTTATCGAACGATCCCACGCGCCGGACGCCGCCAAGGCGGCCCCCAAGGAGAAAAACAATGGCCAAGAAGTGCTGGCGGCTTAAGCAAAAGGCGAAGGCGAAGTTTTCGAGCCGGAAATACAACCGGTGCTCGATCACGGGTCGGCGGCGTTCCTTTATCGGTCGATTTGGGATCAGCCGTATTCAATTCCGGGAGATGGCCCTGCGTGGGGAGATTCCCGGTGTCACCAAGGCCAGCTGGTAAGGATATTTTATGGTAACCGACCCTTTGGCTGATTTTCTGACCATTCTTCGCAACGGATCCGTGGCCGGGCTACGGCACGTGAAGGCGCGCCATTCCCGCATGCGGGGGGATATCTTGGGGATCCTGAAGAAAGAAGGGTTTATTGAGGATTTTGAGCTCAAAAAGGACGGTGGGCATTCCGATTTTCACATCTCCCTCAAGGCAAACCGCAGCCGCAATGGCCGGGCCATCACCTGCATCAAGCGACTTTCCAAGCCTGGTTTGCGTCGCTACGTCGGCTCCCGCGAGATTCCAAAATATCTGGGTGGCTTAGGGGTGCCGATTCTGTCCACTCCGCGGGGTGTGCTGACGGGTGAGGACGCAAAGAAACAAAACGTGGGCGGGGAGCTTCTCCTCGTGGTCTGGTAATGTCCCGCATCGGCAAATCTCCTGTTCCGGTTCCGGCCAACGTCAAAGTTGCCCTGGAAGGAACACGCCTGAAGGCTGAAGGCCCGAAAGGCAAGTTGGGTCTCAATCTGCCCCCGCGGATCACGGCCAAGGTGGATAAGAATCAAATTCTTCTTTCGCGTGATGCGGAGGATCGGGAGGCAAGGTCTCTTCACGGCTTGGCGCGCAGCCTTGTCCGCAATGTCATCGAGGGCGTGGCCAATGGGTACACCAAGAAACTTGAAATTCACGGGGTGGGATTCAAGGCAAACCTTCAGGGGAAGAAGCTGGTGCTGAATCTTGGAAAATCCCATCCGATTGATTATCCCGTGCCGGCAGAAATCAAGGTTACGGTCACGGACAACACCCAACTCACGATCGAGGGGGTCGACAAGCAGTTGGTGGGCGCGGTGGCAGCCGATATTCGCGGCTACTATCCTCCGGAGCCGTACAAGGGCAAAGGCGTTCGTTTCTCCGGTGAAATCATCCGCCGCAAGGAGGGCAAGACGGCCCAAAGCAAGTCAGCCTAAACGATTATGCCTAATCCATCCAAACACCGTCGCGAGCGTCGCCATCGGATCCATGCCCGGATTCGTCTGCGGATCCGCGGGGAAGCCGGCAAGCCGCGTCTTTGCGTGGCCTTCACTGGAAAACATATCTATGCGCAGGTGATTGATGATGTCGCCGGCAAAACCCTGGCCGCCGTGGCCAGCACGCAGGAGAGCCACAAGGGCTCAAAGCCGAACGTCGCGGGAGCGGCCAAGCTCGGTAAAGCCCTGGCGGAGAAAGCCTCTTCCAAGGGCGTTTCCGCGGTGGTGTTTGACCGGGGTGGATTTCTTTATCAAGGCAAGGTGAAGGCCTTTGCCGAAGCGGCCCGCCAGGCCGGCTTAAAATTCTAGGAAGGACGAACGAATGAGCACAGCGCCCGTGGCGGCCGAAACAGATGTGACCAAGGACATGGAACCCGTGCCTGAAAAGGCCGCGTTTTCCAAGACCTCGGAGTTTATTCCCACAGCGGAACCAACCACCACACGCCGGGACCGTACCCGTACCCCTTCGGATATGTTTGAGAAGGTCGTGTTCGTCAATCGCTGTGCCAAAGTGGTCAAGGGCGGTCGTCGTTTCAGCTTCAGTGCTCTCCTTGTGGTCGGGGACAATAAGGGCAAGGTAGGGGTCGGTTTTGGTAAAGCGCGCGAGGTTGCCGAGGCCATTCGCAAGGGGACGGAAAACGCCAAAAAGAATCTTCACAACTACCACATCGGCCCGAGCACGATTCCGCATGAAGTGACCGGCGCATTTGGCGGAGGCAAGGTTCTGCTCCGGCCGGCTTCTTTGGGAACCGGCTTAATTGCCGGAGGAGGAGTCCGTGCAGTCTTGGAAGCGGCCGGGGTAAAGGACATTTTGGCAAAATCCATGGGATCGAGTAACCCCGCCAACGTGGTCAAGGCCACGGTGGATGCCCTATCGCGTCTTCGGACCCGTTCCCAGATTCTCGAAACTCGCGGCAAAAAACGGCCCGAGAAGGGGAAGGACATTTCATGAGTACCACGATTCCCAGGCCCGGCGCCCGGCATCGGCGCAAGCGGGTGGGCTGTGGCGAAAGCTCCGGTCACGGCAAGACTTCCGGCAAGGGGCATAAGGGGCAAAAGGCCCGTTCCGGTGGCAGCATCCGCCTTGGTTTCGAAGGTGGTCAGATGCCCTTGATCCGGCGTATTCCCAAGCGCGGCTTCAACAATACGGATTTCAGCATTCGTTATGCTCCGGTCAATTTGGACGCTCTGGAGGTTTTTCCGGACGGGTCCAAAGTCGATGAGGCTGGCCTGCGCGCCCGGGGTTTGGTGAAGGGCAATTGGGATGGGGTGAAGCTTCTGGGGGGTGGCAAACTCAAGCCCAAGAATCTGAATTTAGAAGTCCATGCCGCGAGCGGTTCGGCCAAGGCTGCGCTCGAGGCGGCGGGGGGGAAGCTTACCCTCCTAAAGTCCTAAGCGGACCGGTACCCGACGGGCCATGCTCCACGCCCTCCTCAATTGTTTTAAGATTCCAGAGCTCCGTCAGCGGATCATCTTCACGCTGGCTTTGGTGGTGGTCGTCCGGATCGGCGCTTCGATTCCGTGTCCCGGAATCAACCCTCTCGTTTTGGGGGAGTTCTTTAAGCAGGTCATCGATTCTCAGGACCAGGGAAGTGTCATCGGGCTCTTCAATCTTTTCAGCGGTGGGGCCTTGGAAAATTGCGCGATCTTTTCCCTCACAATCATGCCTTACATCAGCGCCAGCATTGTCATGCAGCTGGCCACAGGCGTAATTCCCTCACTTGGGAAAATGGTTCGGGAGGAGGGGGGGCGGCAGAAAATTACCCAGTACACCCGGATCGGCACCCTTATCCTTTGCATCGTACAGGGATATCTATTGGCGGTGAGCTTTGAGAATCCCGCGAACATCCCGATTTTTTCCGGCATTGATCAGGTGATTCAGCGCATGGGGCCCTTGGTCCCGGAGCCAGGCATCGCTTTCCGTGTCATGACGGTCATCACCTTGACCGCAGGCACCATGTTCCTGATGTGGATTGGCGAACAGGTCACGGAGAAGGGAATCGGCAACGGAATCTCCCTGATTATCACGGTGGGCATTGTGGCACGACTCCCGGCGGCTCTGGTGGCCGGCTGGCAGGTGTTTGTTCCGCCGGCTGACAGTGGTCGCGAACCCATCAGCCCGTTTGTCCTCTTTCTTTTGCTGGCCTTCCTTTTTACGGTGATCGCATCCACGATTGCGCTGACCCAGGCCCTTCGAAAAGTCAGCGTTCAGTATGCCAAACAGGTAAGGGGAAACCGGGTGTACGGGGGGCAAACCTCCTTTTTGCCGCTGAAGGTGAATTACGCCGGGGTGATGCCGATCATCTTTGCCAACGCCATTCTGCTTTTCCCGGCCAGCATTCTCGGCTTCCTATTTCCCGGGTCTCCCACGGCCAACAAAATTGCCGCCGCCCTCGCGACCGGATGGCTTCATTACCTGCTTTATGCCGGGATGATTTTCTTTTTCTCCTATTTCTGGGTTGCGATGGTCTTCAATCCGATCCAGATCGCGGACGACATGAAGCGGCATGGAGGTTTTATTCCCGGGGTCCGCCCAGGCGAAACGACGGCCCAGTTCCTTGATTTTGCGATGACCCGGCTCACCTTTGCCGGGGCGATCTTCCTGACCGTGTTGGCGGTGTTGCCGATGATTGTGCAGAACCTGCTGGGTATCCCCAGCATCACCGCGCAGTTCTTTGGTGGAACGGGCCTTCTCATTATCGTCGGCGTCATGCTCGACACCATGCGTCAAGCGGAGACCTATCTTCTCCAACGGCACTACGATGGATTCCTGCGTAAAGGCCGGATCAAGGGTCGGACCGTTGCCGCGGTGGGAGGAAGCTCCAACACCATTTCCGAGCGGCAGATCGCCTGGCTCCTGGTGATCATTGCAGTGATTGCCTTGGGCGGGGTGGTTCTCTCCCTTCGGTAAGGGCCGGTCGGCCCATGCCTCCCATCCCAATCAAGGACGCGGCAGGAATTGCCGGAATGCGGGCGAGTTGCCGATTGGCCAGAAAAATTCTTGAGGAACTTTGTCATTTCCTGGAGCCCGGCAAGACCACAGGGGAGATCGATCGAAGAGCCGGGGAATTAATTGCGTTGCATGGGGCCCGCAGTGCTTTTCTGGGGTATCGAAAATTTCCCGGCCAACTGTGTATCTCGGTGAATGAGGAGGTCGTGCATGGGATCGGTGGTTCGCGTCGTCTGGGTTACGGGGATGTGGTGAAGCTCGACGTGGGGATCGTTTTGGATGGCTGGGTTGGAGACACCGCCACGACGGTGGGACTGGGGGCCATTCCGCCGGCACGGCAACGGTTACTGGAGCGGACTCAGGCAGCCTTGGAGGCGGGGATTTTGGCGGCAAGGGGAGGGGCGAAATTGGGCGATATTTGTCATGCGGTGGAGTCGACCGTGAAAAAAGCGGGCTACAGCGTGGTGCGGGAGTTTGTCGGGCACGGGGTTGGGAGGAAACTTCATGAGGAGCCCCAGATCCCCAACTTCGGCCGAGCTAACTCCGGCCCCGTCCTGCGGCCGGGCATGACCTTGGCAATTGAGCCCATGGTCAACGAGGGCAGTCCGGAAGTCCGAATTCTGAAGGATGGGTGGACAGCGGTGACCGCCGACGGGCGGGATTCTGCCCACTTTGAGCATGTGATCCTGATCACCGAGGGGGAACCGGAAATTCTAACGGAATCCATTGAAGTTGATAGGGATAGGAAGGTGCTTGCCAACAGTTCGGCAACCCGATAGGATTCGAATTTACGTCTTATGAAGGTAAGAGCATCTGTCAAACGCCGCACAAGCGACTGCCAAGTCGTTCGCCGCCGTGGGCGTATTTATATTATCAACAAGAAGAACCCTCGTTTGAAACAGAGGCAGGGGTAAAAATATGCCGCGGATTCTTGGCGTAGATGTTCCTGGCGAAAAGAGGGTTGAGTTCAGTCTGCGTTACGTTTACGGCATCGGACCGACTCGTGCCCAGCAAGTGGTGGCCGAGGCGGAAATTCCTCAGGAAATGCGCGCAAAAGATCTGACGGATCAGCAGATCAACCGGTTGATCGGGGTGATTCAGCGGAATCGTTTTCTTATCGAAGGAGATTTACGCCGCGACATCCAGCAGAACCTGAAGCGTCTGCAGTCGATCAACTGCTACCGGGGCATCCGTCATCGGAAGGGGCTTCCGGTTCGTGGGCAACGCACCTCCACCAATGCTCGTACCCGCAAGGGACCTCGCAAGACGGTGGGGGTGATCCGCAGCAAGGACGCGAAGTCCGCCAAGACGTAATCCCATGAGCGACGCCGACAAGAAATCCCAGGAAAAGAAACCCGCCCCGGCCAAGGCCGAAGGGACAAAACCCGCGGCTCCGAAGGAGAAGAAACCCAAGACCGCCGGGGCAAAAGGCGGAGCCAAGGAGGCATCGGCCAAGGCGGAGCCGATTATCGCCCCGGAAAGTCTTTCCCTGGATGGCTTGGACGATGCGGCCAAGGTCAAGATCCCCAAGATCAAAGGCGCAAAGCAGATTCACAACGGCGTGGCCCATATTCTCGCCACCTTCAACAACACCGTGGTTTCCATCACCGACCAAAGGGGCAATGTGATCGCCTGGTCCAGCGCCGGAAAAATGGGCTTTCGGGGCTCCAAGAAGTCAACGGCCTACGTCGCCCAAGTGGTGGCTCAGGACGCCTGCCGACAAGCCATGGCTCACGGGGTCAAAGAAGTTGAAGTCCGGCTCAAGGGGCCGGGCACGGGACGCGAATCGGCGGTTCGCGCCTTGCAGGCCGTGGGCCTGGAAGTCAGCACCATTCGGGACGTGACTCCGGTGCCGTTCAACGGTTGCCGCATGCGCAAAGCCCGCCGCGTTTAAGGAGATATTATGGCCCGTTACACAGGTCCCCGGGACAAGATCAACCGCCGCTTCGGGCAGCCCATTTTCGGGGCCTCCAAGGCCTTGGAGCGCCGGAATTTCCCTCCAGGTGTACACGGGGCCAAAGGTCGTCGCAAACAGTCTGACTACGCTGTGGCGCTGGGGGAAAAGCAGAAAATGAAGTATGGCTACGGCCTGTTGGAAAAACAGTTCCGGCGTGTCTACCAAAAAGCCATGCAGAGCCGTGGGGTTACCGGTGAAAAGATGCTCCAACTTCTTGAAACCCGTTTGGATACCGTGGTTGACCGCCTGGGGTTCTCGGCGACTCGCCGGGGTGCTCGCCAGATGGTGAGCCACGGCCACATCAACGTGAACGGACGCCGGGTAAGCATCCCCAGCTACGCCTGCCGTCCCGGGGATGTGATCGAGGTGCGGGATAATCCCAAATCCCGGCAACTGGGGAGTCGGGGTCTCGAGACCACGCAGATCCGGCCCTTGCCAGACTGGATGACGTTGAACAAAGACACTTTCAAGGGAACCCTGACCCGGGTGCCCACCCGCGAGGAATTAACGCCTGTGGCCAACGAGCAGTTGGTCGTGGAGTTATACTCGAGGTCATAAATTTCCCGCCGCCCGCTACCGGCGGCGGAAAAAACCGCAACATCAGCTCGGCTGTCGGTCCTTTCCTCATGGTAGCGGGGAAGGGGTAACCCGGCCGGAAAGAGACAGACTATGCCACTACGACTTGGAAGATTCGAACTGCCGAACCGCCTGCAGAAGGACGAGGACGGCTCCACGGAACTGTATGGAAAATTCACGGCGGAACCCTTCGAGGCGGGCTACGGCCATACCCTCGGCAACTCCCTCCGCCGGGTGCTCCTGAGCTCCCTGGAGGGAGCCGCCATTACGAGCGTTAAAATCGCAGGGGTGCAGCATGAATTCAGCACCGTCGATCACGTGGTCGAAGACGTCACGGAAATCGTCCTGAACCTCAAAAAACTCAAATTCAAGCTGCCCAATCGGGAACCGCGCCTTCTCACCCTGAAAGTGAACAAGGAAGGCCCCGTAACGGCGGCAGACATCGAACTGGATGCCGGAATTGAAGTCCTTAACCCGAAGGAAGTGATCTGCACCCTCGACAAGAAGGCCAAGTTTGAAGCTGAACTCGAGGTCCGGGTCGGCCGGGGCTATGCCACCTGGGAAGAGAATAAAAGGGAAGATTCCCCCATCGGCCTCATTCCGGTGGACTCCCTCTTTTCGCCCGTGAAAAAGGTAAAGTACGAGGTGAAGAACACCCGCGTCGGCCAGCGGACGGACTACGACAAGCTAGTCCTCGAAATCTGGACTGATGGGCGTCTGACTCCTGATGAGGCTCTCCTGCACTCCGCGGGAATTCTACGTCACCACCTCGACATCTTCGCCAACTTCGATAAGGAGCCGATCGAGTTTGAGGAGGTGAAATATGAGGCGCCGGTGGAGAACACCGCTCTAAAGAAGTTGCTGGCGATGAGTGTGAATGAGATCGAGCTCTCGGTCCGGGCGGCAAACTGCCTCAATAACGCCAACATCACCACGGTTGGCCAGTTAGCCCTCAAAAGCGAAGCTGAGATGCTGAAGTATCGCAACTTCGGCAAGAAATCACTGAACGAGATCAAGGACAAGCTGACCTCCCTCGGACTGTCGCTCGGAATGAAGTTCGATAGCGCATTGCTTGCCAGCTTGCCGCCGCCCCCGGTGGAAGCCGCGGGTGCGAACGGCCAGTCATGAGACACCTCCGCCGTACCGTTAAACTCGGCCGGACTTCCCAGCACCGCGACAGCATGCTGGCCAATCTGGTCGGGTCCCTGATCCGGCACGAGCGTGTGCGGACGACCGTGGCCCGGGCCAAGGCAGCCCGGCCGGTGGCGGAAAAGCTGGTGACCCTGGGAAAAAAGGGATCCTTGCATCACCGCCGTCAGGCCATTGCCGCCTTGCACGAGAACGACCTCGTCCACAAGTTGTTTGTCGAAATTGCCCCCCGCTTCAAAAATCGGGCGGGAGGCTATACCAGGATTCTTAAGCTGGGTCCGCGGATCGGTGACGGAGCTCCCACAGCTCTTTTAGAGTGGGTGGAGCGTCCGGCACCGGAGCCTGAAGTCCCGAGTGAGGAAAAAGCGAAAGCCAAGACCGCAAAAGAATCAAAAGATAAGGCCAAACCGGCCAAGAAAAAGTAGGGTCTAAAATTGGAAAAGCGCCGGAGGGGCCCCATCCCCCCGGCGCTTTTCTATGCCGAGAAACCGGCGACAAGCCGGAATAAAACCCATGCCAGGAAGGTTGCCACGATGGCAGCGAGAACGACTTTTCTTCGCGCGAGACGTCCTTCCACGCGTAGGGCGGGTTCCCGCCGCATCAAGGCGGAGGGATTGGGAGGAGGGGTGGGGGAGTGGCGGCGCGGGACCTGGGCGGATTCTTCCACGAGTCGCCTTGCCGTTTGGCCCAAACGGGATGATTCACGGTTCAGTCGGCGCAATTCTTCGTGAATAGGATCTCGCTTGAACCCTCGGAAAGCCATGAATGGATTCCATCGGATCAAAGGATTTCCGACAAGGCTTCCCTGGGCGAAAGCCCAAGGCCCATGGGAACAAATGGAGAAATTATTTAAGGATCTGAAAAAGGATCAGACCCAGCAAGAGCGCCACAATCAGCGGGAGATTAAAAGCCAAACCCCGGGTAAAATTTTCCGAAAACGAGTCGCTGCCGGTGCCGGATGCGGAGGTAGCGTTATCATCGCCGGTTTCCGCGGGTTCAAGATCCCGCCCACGCAGGGCGTCCAATTTGGCCCGGGACTGGGTATAGACGGCTGAGGCCTGATCAACCTTGGCCAGTGCCCGGGAAAGCTCTTCCTCAATTGAGGAGGGGCTCCATTCCGAGGGTTCGATGGCACTGATCTCCGCCAACTGCTCGCTGAAGTTTTGTCGCGTCTCGTGCATCTGCTCAACTTCTTTGCGTCCTTGAGATTCGGCGCGCTCCAGAATCACAATCGCTCGGAGCAATCGTTCCCGGATATCTCGTTGGCCGCGCAGGAGTTCGGTGCGCCGGGTATTCAGCTCTTCCAGTTGGCGTTTGCGTGCCTCAAGGTCTGCTTGCTGGCGCTGGAGGGCGAGCAGCTGTTGTTGGCGCTGCTCCAACTCCTGTCCGATGTCTTCCATCGCCCCCCCCGACCCCATGGGCAGACCTGGCTGATCTTCGGAGGATGAGGAGCGGGTCCGGTTCACGGAATTACAATTACGGTTCCGATTTTCAGATTACGGTCATCCAGGCCAGGATTGGCGGCCTTGATTTTGGCGATCTCCTCGTTGAGGTCGAGGGAGGCAGGGTAGTAATTTTTTGCCATCTTCCAAAGAGTATCCCCCTTGGCAACGGTATGTTGTTTGGCCCCAGCTGGGGGAACGGCGGCTTCGGCCGGTGCCGGAGGAGGAGTGGCCGCAGGCACGGCGGGCATGGCGGCAGCCTCGGCCTTGAGAGCCGTTTTCTTCTCTGAGGTTTGTGGGGTGGCAGGGACAACGGCAACAGGGGTGGCCTTGGGAGGGGCCGCGGCTCCGGCCACCTGAGAAACCTGTGCCTCTTTGGCGGCAAGGGTGCCCTGGAGTTGGGCGATCTGCTGCTTGAGGTCCACGTTCTCTTTACTGATCCGGGCAATTTCGGCGGCGTTCTGGATCCCGGTGTTGGTCAAGCTCAGGGCAAAATCGATTTTGGCTTTCTCCATCGCGGCGAGAACTTCCTCGCGCTCCGACGCGTTGGGCCGAGCCTCAAGATACTTCTGGTAAAAGTAAATAGCACTGATCGGGTCGCCAAGCTTGTCGCCGTACAGCAGCCCAATCTGGAGGTAGGCCTTGGCCACATTGGGATTCACCGTGATGGCTTTCTCAAATTGTTTAATAGCGGCAGGGTAGTTGAGATCGGCGACATCCTTTGTGGCTTGGCGGAAGAACGGATTCCGTTCGTCTTCGGCATCGGAGCCGGGAGGAGTTTGGGAGCAGGAAGAGAGAAGAAACGCCGTGAGGATTGCGGGGAGGAAAAAGATTCGTTTCATGGTGTTATCTTGGTCAGCCAGAGGAGATTCCGCAAGCCAAGGGTTTACCTTGGCTGAAAGGAAGACCTGCGATAGGGTACTAATTTCGGGGTCATAGCTCAGTTGGTAGAGCGCCTCAATGGCATTGAGGAGGTCTGGGGTTCGAATCCCCATGGCTCCAGACGAAGTCTGGAGCGTAAAGACAATCTGCCGGAGGCGTACTTGGGATGGGTCGGGGCTGGTTTGAGGGGGGCCAATCCCCATGGCTCCAGACGAAGTCTGGAGCATAAAGACATTCTGCCGGAGGCGTACTTGGGATGGGTCGGGGCCGGCTTGAGGGGGGGGCCATCTCCATGGCTCCTCATTTACATCGTTCCTGTTACCATCCCTTTGTGGTGCCAACTCTGCCATCCATGAAGGGAAAGACAGTCCTCATTACCGGGGCCACCCGTGGCATCGGTCGAGCCGGGGCGGAGGCCATGGCCGAACTGGGCGCCGCTTTAATTTTGGTGGGCCGCGATGAGGGACGGCTGCAAGGGGTTCGAGCGAGCTGTGAGGCGAAGGGATCTTCCGTTGTCCGCATCTATCAGGCGGACCTTGGATTACGGAAGCAGGTGGCTGATTTGGCGCATCGGATCAGCGCGTATGAGTCCGGGGTCGATGTTCTCTGGAATAATGCGGGAGGATATTTTGCGGAACGCAAGATGACCCCGGAGGGGTATGAAATGACCTGGGCCATGAACCATTTGGCTTACTTTGACTTCACACAGCTTCTCTTTCCCTTGCTGGAGAAGTCGGAAGATCCAAGGGTCTTGTGCACGGCATCGGAAGCCCATCGTTGGGGCAAGATGGAGTGGGATAATTTGCAAGGGGAGAAAAAATGGGACGGGTGGAAGGCCTACTGCAATTCCAAGCTGGCTAACCTGCTGTACGTGGAAGAGCAGGCTAGACGGTTGAAACATTCCAGCACTCGGATTTGTGCTGTCCATCCTGGCCTGGTGAATTCGGCCTTTGGTGATGAGAACCATGGGCTTCGGGCCCGGGCGTTTCTCTGGCTGAAACGGTCCTTTGGGCGAGCCAACGAACAAGGGGCCGATACCGCTGTTTGGCTAGCGTCCCGATCCGAGCGGCCCGGTCAAGGGGGCTATTATTCCAATCGCGCGGGGAAGACGCCTTCGGTGGCGGCTAGGAACCAGGAGGATGCCCGGCGGCTCTGGCAGATCAGCGAGGCCGGGCCATGAAGCTGAAAATCGGCTCGTTGGAACTGGCCACCAACCTTTGCCTCTCGCCCTTAGCGGGATATACCAACCTGCCTTTCCGGCAAGTGGTCCGGGAGTTGGGAGGATGCGGGTTGGCCACCACGGACCTCGTCAATGCCCGATCGCTTTTGGAGAATAACCGCCGGGCGCTGGAGTTGGTGGCCACTTCGCCGGATGATCGCCCCTGGGCGGTGCAGTTGTTTGGGGCGGTGGCCTCCGAGATGCGGGATGCGGCCAAAAAATGTGAGGATCTGGGCGCGAATGCCGTGGATATCAACATGGGTTGTCCGGTGCGGAAAGTGTGCAAGGTGGGGGGAGGGTCGGCCATGATGACCGAACTGGCCAAAACGGCCGAGCTGGTGCGGGGAATGGTCGCGGCGGTGAAGATTCCCGTGACGGCAAAAATGCGTCTGGGTTGGGATGAGCGAAATCTGACCGCCCCCCATCTGGCTCGGGCGCTGGAGGAGGCAGGTGTCGCCGCTGTCTTTGTGCATGGTCGGACCCGGGAGCAGGGGTTTTCAGGGTTTGTGAATCTGAAGGGGATTGCCGCTGTCGTGCAGGCGGTGAAGCACATCCCGGTGATTGGGAATGGGGATGTGACCACGCCGGAAGGGGCGAAGCGAATGATGGAGGAGACCGGGTGTCGTGGAGTCAGCGTGGGACGAGGTGCTTTTTACAACCCATGGATTTTTCGCGCCACGGCCCGATATCTTGAGATGGGTGAGTTGATGCCAGAACCCGATTTTGAGGAAAGGATCCGGGTGATGACCCGACATCTCGAGCGGAACATCGAGTTTTTTGGTGAGGAGAGGGGATGCATTCTTTTTCGCAAGGTGATGCCTTGGTACGCACGCAGGTTTGGGCCTGCGAGCAGCTTCAAAAAGGAGGCGGTGTTGATCCGTTCCCGGAGCGATTATCACCGGGCCCTACAAAATTACCGGGCCTGGCGAGGGCAGTTTTTGGATGAAAAAGGCAAGCTACAGGATCAGTTTCAACCGCCCAAGTTGGCGGCGGTCTTCGCCGGTGATTCTGCGTCTCGCGCAGGCCGGTCCACAATTCCAGTGCCAAGAGGACCGGTTGAGACTTGGTAAAACATTGAACCATAAATAAATAGGAAATAGTTATTGAGATAACTTGCCCCTTGAAAATTTCATAAACCCTTTCAAGATATATTCATGATTCACCACACAATTCGCCTCATGGTCGGGTGTTTGTTTTTTGCGCTCAAGGCGGAGGCGGCCACGTTGGTTAACGATTTCAGCGGCCCGATTTCAGGTTATTACTTCACCGATAACCCAAGTGGGGACACAAATTTTTTCCTGTCCTCAGCGACCCACTCACCGACTGCTTCAGGTCTTCCCGGGCAAGTAGATCAAGGATACTACACCGTAGATTTTTCCGACGCCCAAGCCATCAACATAGGCCAATATGCCCGAGTGACGGCCTTCCAGGGTTCCTTTGGTACTTACGATTCTGATTTGGGAAGGTATGTAGGAGGAAATCTGTTCAACTTGGAAGGCGTGACCAGCTTCATCTTGTCCATCCGGCGCGAATATCTGAACAACGCCGGGACTGTTAATCTCTATATCCTTTCCGATCAAGATCAGGAGTATTATTTCCCCATCAACCTCAACCTTTTGCCGGCCTCGATGTTTATGGATATCTCAATCGATACCACCGGATCTTTTGCGGTGGGCATGGGGGCAGTGGAGATTGCCGTGAAAGGGGATTCAAACAATCCAGCCCCCTCCACTTATAACTTTTCAATCGATAGCCTCCGGGCCGTGCCCGAACCCTCGAGCGGGTTGCTTCTTTTGTCTGGCCTAGGCGCGCTCGCCCTTTTGCGGCGCCGGGCTCGCTAAAAGTTACAACTCTTACCACCCTCGGTTGGCGAGGGCGCTCACGAGATTTTGTGCCACATTTTGGGCGGCCAAAGGGA
>CAZWQT010000003.1:0-39733 GCA_964635945.1 uncultured Akkermansia sp.
AGGGAGGCGCAGAACATGTCGCCACTGATGCCGGACGGGCAGTCGAGATGGAGGTGGGAAGAAGGCATGGGACGAGGATAGATTGACGCAACCCACCCCTCTTTACAAAAGAAGATATGAACCCCAAGGACCGCCTAAAGCAGAACGCCGCCCGGGCGGCGTTACCCGAGGTGCCCAGGGGTTGCTGGCTGGGTGTGGGGACGGGGTCGACAACAAATTACTTTATCCAGCTGCTGCCCAAGGGGTGGGTGAAGGGGGCGGTGGCCAGTTCAGAAGCCACGACCAAAGCCCTCAAACGGCGGGGCATCCGGGTGGTGCCGATGTTACCCACCCGGAAGCTGGCAGTTTATGTGGACGGGGCGGATGAGGTCGATTTTCGTCTACGGCTCATCAAGGGCGGGGGTGGGGCCTTGACCCGGGAAAAGATCGTGGCGAAAGCTTCGCGAACATTTATCTGCATTGCCGACGGGTCCAAGCTGGTGCCGAGGCTTGGCCGGTTTCCGGTGCCGCTGGAGGTGGTCCCGCTGGCGCGGGAGCAGGTGGCGGCGGTGGTCCGCAAGCTGGGCGGACGACCGGTGTGGCGAAAGGGATTTGTGACCGATAATGGCGGGGAAATTCTGGATGTGCACGGGTTACGCATTTCCGACCCGGCCAAGATGGAAAAACGGCTCGAGGCGATTCCCGGGGTGGTCTGTGCGGGCATCTTTGGGAAACGGCGGGCCAATCTCCTCCTGCTGGGCACGCCGCAGGGCGTGCGGCGAATCAGAGCCGGCTCAAAAATTCGGCGGTAAACTGGCGGTAGCTGGCGGCGGCGGCACCGGAGTTGTCGTACTCGTAGATGGTCCGGCCGTGGCTGGGGGCCTCGGCGAGCCGGACCGAGCGGGGGATGATCGTCTGGAATACCTGGGGGCCGAGGTGTTGGCGGAGGTCTTCGCTAACCTGTTGGCTGAGGCGGGTGCGGGCGTCGTACATGGTGAGGAGAATCCCCAAAATGGAGAGATCCGGATTCAGGCCACCTTCGCGGATTTTTTGGATGAGGTTGAGGATTTTGCCAACCCCTTCGAGGGCGAAATACTCACACTGCACGGGGACGAGGACACGTTCGGCCGCCACGAGCGCACTGGTCATGAGGAGACCGACGCTGGGCGGGCAGTCGAGGATGACGAGATCGAAGGCGGGGTCGTGCTTGAGGGGGGTGAGGGCCTCACGGACGCGGAGCAGGGGGTTCTCCAGGGAGGCCAGTTCGATCTCCGCCCCGGCCAGGTCGAGTTCCGAGGCCAGCACCTGCAGGTTGGCCTGGCGGGCGGGTTGAAGCATTTCCGCGGCGCGGGCCTGGCCAAGGAGCACGGGATAGAGGCTTTTGCCGGAAATGGATTCCAGCCCGAGTCCGCTGGTGGCGTTGGCCTGGGGATCGAGGTCGACCAGGAGGACACGGCGACCGGTCTCCGCTGCGCCGGCGGCGAGATGAATGGCGGTGGTCGTCTTGCCGACGCCCCCTTTCTGGTTCACCACGGCCACAATGCGCACAGGACAGGAAACGACGGTGGAGGCGGGGTTGTCGAGAGCTTTCCGAGCCTCGTTCTCTTGACCCGGCCAGCTCCTTTTTCTATTTTCGTATTTTTACCGATGATTTCCGTCGAAAATTTATCCAAACGTTACGCGGGAGGGGAGGCCGTCAAGGGCATCACTTTTTCGGTGGAAAAGGGGGAGGTGGTGGGTTTTCTTGGGCCGAACGGGGCAGGGAAATCCACGACGATGCGGATGCTGACGGGGTATCTGCCCGCGACGGATGGAAAGATTGAAATCGCCGGGGCGAAGCTCCCGGAACAGAGCCTGGTGGTCCGGCAGCGCATTGGTTACATGCCGGAAAATGTTCCGCTGTATCCGGAAATGCGGGTGGAGGAGTTTTTGGAGTATCGGGGCCGGCTGAAGCGGGTCCCCCGGGGGGAAATTGCCCACCGTACCGGGTTGGTCCTGGACCAGTGCGGGCTGACGGATGTCCGCCATAAGATCATCGGGACCCTTTCCAAGGGGTTCCGGCAGCGGGTGGGGTTGGCGGACGCACTGATCCATAATCCGGTCCTGCTGATTCTCGATGAACCCACCGCCGGGCTGGATCCCCACCAAATCCGGTCGTTCCGGGAGCTGATCAAGGAGTTGGGCAAGGACCGGACCATCCTCCTTTCCACCCACATTCTTTCCGAGGTGGAAATGGTCTGCACCCGTGCGATTATCATCAACCGGGGCCGGATCGAGGCGTCCGACACGCTCGCGAACCTGGAAAAACGGGTGCAGGCGGGGGCCTTGCAGGTGGAGATCCGGGCGGAACCCGCCTCCGCACGGGAGAAGCTCAAGGCGCTGCCGGATGTGAGTCTGGTCAACGAACTGAACCGGGCGGGGGACTGGATCTCCTTTGAGGTGATGGCCGTCCCGGGGAAAGACATCCGCGGAGAAGTGGATGGCCTGATCAAGCGGGAGAACTGGCCTCTGCGGGAGTTTCGCCGAGAGAAGGCCCGGCTGGAGGATGTGTTTGTGGAGCTGACGCAGGAGTAAGGGGATGACGCGCGCATTCTGGACTCTTTGGAAGCGGGAGACGGGGGCCCTGCTGCTATCCCCGATCGCCTGGGTGCTTTTGACCTGCATGGCGCTGGTGAGCGGCTTCAGTTTCAGCCAGTGCGTGGCTTACCTGGGACAGGGGGTGCGGGAGTTCACGGTGATGCAGATCTACTTCTATATTTTTCACTTCTGGTTTCTTCTGATCATTTTGGTGCCGGTCCTGACCATGCGCCTTTTTTCCGAGGAGTACAAAACCGGCACCATCGAGATGTTGCTGACCGCGCCGGTCCGGGACGGAGACGTGATTCTCTCCAAGTTTTTTGGAGCCCTGACCTTTTATCTCCTCCTGTGGGTTCCGTCTTTTTTGGGGCTGCTCGTTTTCCAAAGTGTGACCGGAAACACGGTGCCAGTGGCCTGGATCCCGCTGGGGCTCTCCTATCTGATGGTGACGCTGGTGGGGATGTTTTATCTGTCGATCGGACTCTTTGGATCGGTCCTCAGCCGGAATCAGGCGGTTTCGGCAATGATCTCCTTCACCATCATTGCCCTGCTGTTCTTTGCCGGTTTTCTCAGTTATCTGGTGAGGGATCCGGGGTGGCGGGAAGCGTTGACCTACGTCTTTACCCTGGAGCAAATGCGCTCCTTCAGTGCCGGCCTGTTCGACTCGCGGCCGGTGGTGTTTTACCTGACCGGAACGGTGTTTTTCCTCGTGCTGACGCACCGGGTGATGGCCGGCCGGAGGCTGAAAGGGTAAGGCGATGGCGACTCCTCCGACCTTATCCGAGCTGCGCAAGTCCCGCCGGACACAGACGCTGAACCATTGGCTTTTCCTGCCGATCCTGGTCTTTCTGTTTGCCGGCGCCAATTACATCAGCTGGCGGCACTATGTCCGGGCGGACTTTTCGCTGAACCGCTTCCAGGAGCTTTCCGGACAGACCCTGAATCTGCTGAAGCATCTGCCGGGCGAGGTGACCCTGACGGCTTTCCTGGCGCCGGAGGGGGATTCCACCGGCAGCCTCATCCAAGATGACGTCCTGAAGCTATTGGAGGAGTACAAGTACCGCTCCGGGGGCAAGGTCAAGTTGACCATCGTCCAGCCTTTCCTGGATTTCCAGTCGGCCCAGGCCCTGGCGGAAAAGTTCAAACTCACCAGCAACGAGAATGTGGTGATTTTGGAGTACGGGGAGCGGTCGCGGGTGCTGAAGGTGGCGGAGATGGCGGAGATTGATCCGGCCATGATGATGTCCGGGGGTGCGGCCCGGGTGAAATCCTTCAAGGCAGAAGAAAAAATTTCCTCCGGCATCAGCGGTTTGGTACAGGGAAAGCCCGCCAAGGTGTATGTGGCCGAGGGGCACGGAGAGTATAACCTTCATTCCAACGACCGGGACCCCGCCGGATATTCCCTGCTGGCCGCCCGCCTTGGCTCCCAGAACCTGGAATTGATTCCCTGGAAAGCGGGGGAGGAAGAAGGGGTGCCCGCCGACGCGGATGCGATGCTGGTGGCGGGTTCGAAGTTTCCTTGGCCGCCGGCCGCGGTGGCAGCTTTGCGGGCCTACCTGGGGAAGCCCGGGCGTTTGGTGCTCGCCCTGGATCCCGGGAACGCCACCGGGCTGGAAAACCTGCTGGAGGAGCAGGGGGTGGTTTTTGACGGCAACAAAATCTTCCGAAAAGTGGCGGTGCTCAGCACCACCGGGCTGGCCCAAGGGGTTAATGACGAGACTGTGGGCACACGCTTTTCCCTCCATCCCGCCATCGCGTGGATTGAAAACGTCGGCGGATCCCTTCGTTTTGGGCCGGCCCGTTCGCTGACTCTCAAGCCGCTGCCGGCCGGTGCCCCCCAAAAAGCGGAGATGCTGGTGGAGACCTCGGACCGTTATTGGGCCAAGAGTTGGCCGGCGGGCGGCAACAAGAAGACGGATTTTGTGGAGGGGGAGGACCGCAAGGGTCCCTTTACGGTGGCGGCGGTGATCGACGGTTCCGCCCCCGGCGACCAAGGCAAGGAGTCTCCGTCGCTGCGGGTGGTGGCGATCGGGTCGGCGTCCGCTTTTGCCAATCAGAACCTCTCGCCCCTGGAGGTCGACTTCATGGTGAATGCGCTGCAATGGGTGCTGGGGCGCCGGGAGGCTTTGGGAATTTCCCCGAAGGCGCCGTTGGATTTTGCCGTGGCCCTCGACGACCGCCAGCAGCGGTTCATCATTTTAGCCGTCTTCCTGGGAATTCCGCTGCTCAGCTCCGCCGCCGGGGTGCTGGTCTGGTGGCGGCGGCGCCACTAGGGCGTGTCCTGATGAGCACCCGAGGATTGTTGGTCGCCACCGGCCTGATGGCGCTGTTGCTGGGGGCCCTGAGCTTCCTGCAAAAACAGACTCCCGGCACGGAACGTGGGGAGCGTGAATCCAAGCGGATGACCCTTTTGCCGGTGCGCGAGGCGGACCGAATCGAGCTCAAGACGACGAAAGGGACTTTTTCGTTCCGTAAGCCCAAGGATGGAGAGTGGCAACTCCTGCAACCGGTGGAAACCGGAGCCGATGCGGCGACGGTGGGTCAGTTGCTTTCCGAGGTGCAGTTTGTGGAAACCCTGCAGAACTTTCCCAAGGAGGCCAACACGGAGGCCAACCTCCAGAATTTTGGGTTGGGGCAACCCACCCGCACTTTGAAGATCGGGACTCCGGAAGGGGAGTTGGCGGTGGAAATCGGCAGGGAAACCCCGATCCCCGGAGGGGTTTATGTCCGCGCCCGGCAACCGGGCTCGGGCGAGCGCTTGCTGGTGGTGCAAAACCAGCTCGCGGAGATGATGGACAAGGAGCTGAACGCCTGGCGGGAGAAAAGAATATTTCCCCTGGTCGTGCCGGAGGTCACGGAGTTGTGGATGCGGCAGGGGACTTTGGAGGTGGAGGTGAAAAAAGATGGGGAGGGAAATTGGGGCATTCGCAAGCCGGTGGAAGCTCCGGCCGACCCATCCTCCATCCATAGTGTGCTGGGGGAGATTTCCGCACTCCGGGCGGCGGACTTTGTGGCTGACACCGAGGGGGACCTGGCACTGTACGGTCTGACCGCTCCGGTCCAATCGTTCGAAGTAAAAACCAAAACAACCCACCGGGTCCTGCAGATTGGCCAAACTGATCCCAAGGAGACCAACCAGGTTTTCGCCAAAATGGCGGACCGGCCCTTTGTCTTCACGTTACCGAAAAGCTCGGTCGAGCCTCTGGGCAAGCTTCCCGACCGGATCCGTGACCGGCGGTTGGCCACGTTCGGTGCCCCCGACCGGGTGACGCGGCTGGAATTCGGGGGGCGGGGAGGGGAATACCGGCTGGAAAAGTCAGGGGACGGGTGGACGGCGATTTGGGGAGGGAGTAATCGCAGCGCCGATCCAGCCCGGGTGAACCGGTGGTTGGATGCCGTGCTGAACTCCCGCGCCAACCGGTTTCTACCCACGGAGGATCCGGCCAAGCTCGGCTTCGCGAGGCCCAGGCTTACGGCCGCGCTGACCTGGACGGTCCCTTCCACAAACGGGACGGCGGCCAAGTCGGAAACACTCATCTTCGGGGAGGAGACCAAGGATGAGGTGTATGTTCAGAACTCCGCCATTACCGGCACCATGGCCACCACGGTGGCATTGATCCGGGAAACACCCGAGAACGGGATGGGCTGGTTGGCACGGAAACTGCTCCCGCGCGAACTGGGCTCGGTCCGCGGCCTTCTTTGGACGGCGGGTGGGCAACGGCGGGAATATCGGGCGGGGGAGGATGGGCGGTGGCGGGTAAGCGGGGGTGAGGCCGATGTTCCGACCGCGGCGGGCTATGCCACCCGGATCCAAGACCTTGAGGTCATCCGTTGGACAGGAGTCCCCGCAAAAAAGGACTTCCTCAAGCCCGAGGTGGAGGTGGTGCTGGAGGGAGAGGGAGGAATAAAAAGCCGGGTGACGGTGGGACGTCCCCTGGCCGATGGAACGGCTCCGATCCGGACCGAGACGGGGGAGTTTGCCGGGCTGATCACCAAACAGCAGCTGGAGTGGTTGAAAAAAGACCCCGGCTTATCTTCTTCTGAAGAAGCAAAACCGCCATCCGGGGGGTGACGACCGGGTACTTTCCGATAGGCTGGAAACCATGGCCGGTGGAAATGCCTCCCATCCCCAAGCGAAACGGGAAAGACTTCGTCCCCGTCTCTATGGGGTGGCGATCTATCTGGTGGCGGGGATCCTACTTCTGCAGGTCTTTTTCTGTATCTCGGTTTTTGTGTTACGTCCCTACGCGAAATCTAAAACGCCCGAGGCCATTTTGGGACAGGAACGGGCCCGCGCGACGGATTCCCTCCTGGGAGGGATCCTGAGATTTGGGGCCCCGGAAAAGAAGACTCCCTTGTCGGCCACCAACTCCACCCAACCGGCCGGTGCGCCTTAGCCATGGCGGAGAAAAAATCATTTTCATGGGTTTGGGCGGCGTTGCTGCTGGTGCTGGTGCAAGTCGGGGTCCTCGCCGGGCTTTGGCAACTCCGGCAAAGGGAGAGTCAACCGACGGGGGTGTGGGATCTGGATCCGCAGGCGGTGCAGAGGGAAGCTGTGCGGGAGAGGGAATCACGGGAGGCCTTGCAAAATCTTCCCTTACCCCTGGGGTCGTCCCGCTTGACGGTGGCGGGAGCCCAAGCGGCCACCCCGGGAGCGGAGGAGCTTTTGGCCCAAGCGCGGGAGTTGCAAGCCCAAGGGCAACTGGATTTGGCGGAAAAGCTGTTGGCCCAGGCCCGGGAGAAAGACCCGAAAAATTCCCGGATTCAAGTGGCGGCGGCCTTGCTGGCGGAGGCCCGCGAGGACACGGCTTCGGCCCTGAGCCGTTGGCGGGAACTGATCCGAAGCAGTGAATCCGGGGGATCCATCCGGAAACTGGCGTTGGCTCGGGCCCATATTGTGGAGGAAAGGATCCGCTTGGAGCAGGTGGCCCGCCTCCGGGAAGAGACGCTTGCAAAGCAACCGCGCAAACTTGCCCTCACCGGGGTGCAGGAGGAGGTGGTGGCCAGCGGGAAAAAAATTGGATGGCAGGTTCGTGCGGTGGATGGCTCCGGAAAGTTGGATCCTGCCAAAGTGGCCGTGCGGGTCTCCTTTTTCGAGCGGGGTCCGGACGGGGTGCTTCGCCCCTCCGAAGGCACGATGGCGCAATGGGAGCCCGCCCCGCCGCTCAAGGAAGCAGATGGAATTCGCCGCGTGACGGCGGAAAACCGGGCATCCTCCGGGAGTCAATACGCCGGCTACGTCTGGCAGTTGTATTACGGGGGAGAGCTACAGGATGAAAGGGTCAGCCCGCCATCGTTACGGGGCGTCTTACGTGAGAAACCACGGAGCTGACGGGGCTCGAACCCGCAACCCCCGCCGTGACAGGGCGGTGCTCTAACCAGTTGAGCTACAGCTCCAGGAACCTCTTAACATAGCCATGGGACGGATAAGACCAAGTCGGGATTTGGAGACCCCGGTTGTCGTGGTGGGAAGCGGCATCGCCGGGTTGAGCTTCGCGCTCAAGGCCACCCGGCACGCTCCGGTGTTGCTCTTGACGAAAAAAAATGCGGTCGAGTCCAACACCAACTATGCCCAAGGCGGGATTGCCTGCGTCACCTCGGCGGAAGACTCCTGCGAACTGCATGTACGGGACACCCTGGAGGCGGGGGCGGGCCTGTGCCGGGAGGAGGTGGTGCGGCGGGTGGTGCAGGAGGG
Organism: uncultured Akkermansia sp.; assembly: GCA_964635945.1. GTDB lineage: Bacteria > Verrucomicrobiota > Verrucomicrobiia > Methylacidiphilales > Verrucolacustridaceae > Verrucolacustris. Next base: position 8,252 of record CAZWQT010000003.1, read on the forward strand.
GCCGGCGAGGGTGGCAGAATTGATTGAATTGGGGGTGCGTTTTACGGAACGGGAGGAAGGTGGCGGGGGGCCGGACTTGGGGAAGGAGGGTGGTCATACGAAACGCCGGGTTTTGCATGCCGGGGATATCACGGGAAAAGAGTTGGAACGTGCCCTTTTGTCGGCTGTTCGATCCCATCCGCGGATCACGGTCCGAGAAAACATGGTGGCGATCGACCTGATTACTTCCAAAAAACTCAAACAAAAGGGGCCGAACCGGGTTCTGGGCCTTTATGCGCTGGATGCAACCCGTCAGCAGGTGGAGGCCGTGCCCGCCGCGGCGGTGGTTTTAGCCACCGGGGGTTGCGGCAAGTGCTACCTGTACACAACGAATCCGGCGATTGCCACGGGGGACGGGGTGGCGATGGCCTACCGGGCGGGTGTCTCGGTAGCGAACTTGGAATTCGTGCAGTTTCATCCGACCTGTCTGTTTCACCCGGAGGCGCAAACGTTTCTGATCTCGGAAGCCCTGCGCGGGGAAGGGGCAAGGGTGGTGAACGCCGCAGGAGAGGATTTTACCCGCAAGACGGATCCCCGGGGATCGCTGGCTCCGCGTGACATCGTGGCCCGGGCGATCGACGAAGAAATGAAGGAGAGCGGAGCGGCCTGTGTCTATCTGGATATCCGGTCGCGAGGTTCAGCATTTTTGGAGCAACGGTTTCCCGCCATCACCGCCACCTTGCGGGGTTTGGGGATCGACCCGGCCCAACAAACAATCCCCGTGGTGCCCGCCGCCCACTATCAGTGCGGGGGGGTGGTGGCCAAACTCAACGGAACCACCAGCCTTTCGGGTCTCCTGGCCTTGGGAGAGGTGGCTTGTACAGGGTTGCATGGAGCCAATCGCCTGGCCAGCAACTCGCTGTTGGAGGCTTTGGTGATGGCCCATGAGGCAGCGGAACACCTGCCGGCCGGGTTGGCTCAACGCGGGGCAAAGGTGAAACTGCCGGGATGGAAAGAGGGGAAAGCCCACAACGCGGATGAACTGGTGGTGATCACCCACAATTGGCGCGAGATCCGGCAACTGATGTGGGATTACGTGGGCATCGCGCGGACCCGCAAGAGACTCCTGCGGGCTCAATCGCGTCTACGACTGCTCTTGCAGGAGGTACAGGAGTTTTACTGGGACTTCCGGGTGACTCCGGACCTTCTGGAGCTAAGAAACCTGGCGCTGTGTTCCGCCCTGATTGTGGAGTCGGCGCTACGGCGGCATGAGAGCCGCGGGCTCAATGCAAATGCGGACTATCCGGTGACGGCCAAAAAAGCCAAAGACACGGTGATCCAGGCAGGCGAACTGTAAAAACCCGGGCAAGCGCCTGGAAAAAATCCCAAGCGTTTTGCAAAAAGAGCAACCACCCGATGCTTAACTTGGGCGGTTTTCTTTCCACCAAGCGAGGAAGGAGAGGACAGCCCAAAGGGAGCGCCGATGATCAGACTGACCGCGCAGATGTTCCTCGGTCATCCGGCGGACCGACGTCGGATCGAGCACCCCGGTAGAGGCCACGAGAGAGGACTCGGTGAGATCCAGGGCCCAGGGCTTGAGATCCTGCTGTAACCAAGCGGCCACCGGCATGGCAAAGCCGGCCTTTTTCCGGTGCAGAATGGTTTCCGGCAGGTCCTTCTGCAGGGCTTGCCGGAGAATCAACTTGGTCTGGCGGCCGCGCAATTTGTAATCGGCCCGGAGCGAAAATGCGTGCGTCACCAGGTCCACATCCAGGAATGGAACACGGACCTCCAAAGAGTGGGCCATGGAGGCACGGTCCACCTTCATGAGCACGCATTCCTGCAGGTAGAGTTTGGTGCAGAGGTAAAAAATCCGCTCAAGTCCCCCGGAAAGGCCGCTGCGTTGGGCCAAGCGGGTCACGTCCTCAAAGGGATTGGCCCGATGGAGCTGGTCACGCACCCCGTCGGCAAGCAGATCCCGCCGCTCGGGGTTTCCACAGGCGCCCATCCAGAGAAGAAAACGAATTTCCGGAGGAAGACCCAGACCTTTGACAAACTGGGCCAGAAGGAAGGGGAGACTCTTGTAGTTGTGGGAGACCGGGAGGCGCTGGATGACGTGATTGATGGCGTCGCGGAGCGCCACGGGAAGGAAAGAGAGACGCTCCAAGAGGAGGTGGGCCTGAAAGGAGGGGTATCCGGCAAAGAGCTCGTCCCCACCATCCCCGCCCAGCACGGTCTTGACCCTGGAAGCGGCCAAGCGGGAAAGAAACCAGGTGGGGACGAGGGAGGCGTCTCCCAAGGGTTCATCCAGACCGGAGTAAATTTTGGGAAGGGCGGAGACGATGTCGCCCGGGGAAAGAGTCTGGTGGTGGTGCTCCGTGCCGACCCGGCGGGCCACCAGTTCAGCATAGGGGAGTTCGTTGTAGGAGGCCTCCGAGAAGCCAATCGAAAAAGAATGGAGTTTTTTTCCGGCGAGGGGAGCGGCCAAGGCGGCGACGGCGCTGGAGTCGATGCCGCCACTGAGAAGAATGCCCACTTCCACATCACTGCGCAGCTGGTAGCGAACGGCCTCATGGAGCAGTTCCCGGGTTTTTTCGGCGGACTCATCAAAAGTGCCGGCTCCCACGGGATTGTCCTCGATCGGTAAATCCCAAAAATAGTCCGTCCGGCGTCCGGCGGGGGACCAGAGGAGAATCTGTCCGGGTTCCATCTTCCGGATGCCGGCGTAGGCAGTGGAAGGGGCGGGGATGTAACCGAAGGCGAGGTACTTGTTGATGGAGGCGGGATCGAGACCCGGACGAAGTCCTGGATATTTCAGGAGGGAGCGAAGTTCCGAGGCAAAAAGGAGTTCTCCGCGGTGATTGGCGTAATAAAGGGGTTTAATGCCCAGCGGATCACGGGCAAGGGTCAGGCGCTTTTCCTGAGAATCCCAAATGGCAAAGGCGAACATGCCGTTCAAACGGCGCAGGCAGTCGGGCCCGTCCTCGGCCCAGGCCTGCAAAAGAACCTCGGTGTCGGATTGGGTGCGAAAGACCGTACCGCGGGTCTCCAGGTCACGGCGCAGCTCCACATAGTTGTAAATCTCCCCGTTGAAGACGATGTGCCAACGTCCGTCCGCGGAGGACATCGGTTGGGCGCCCCCGGCGAGGTCGAGAAGACTGAGTCGGCGGTGGCCGAGCCTAACGGCAGGATCAGCATAGGCCCCCTCCGCGTCCGGCCCGCGGTGGGCAAGGGCACAGGTCATGGCCGCCAAAGCCTTTTCGGGGGAGTCAGGCTGGTGGCGTAGTGTTGTGAATCCGGCGATGCCGCACATCGTTTGAGATTCGATGACAAGGCACGAGGTTTCAAGCGGCTAGGTGAGGCAGGGGAAAGATTTGGTGGAAGGCGACTTGGAAGGAGGGGTGCTACTGGCATAGTCGGCGGATGGGAGGAGCTGTTTCAAAATTAGATCGATGGGGGTTGGCGGTGTTTGCGGCGGCCGTGGCTTTCCCTTTTTTGGGGTCCTTCGGGTTATTAGAGCCGGATGAAGGCCGATTTGCCCAGATTGGCCGGGAAATGGCCGCAGGCGGGAATTTTTTGGTGCCGCACCTGAACGGGATCGAGCAGTTTTACAAGCCGCCGCTGGTGTATTGGGTGAATGCGGTGGGATACGGGGTCTTCGGGGTTTCCGATTGGAGCGCACGATTACCCTCGGCCTTTTCTTTTTTTGGAGTGATTTGGCTGACCGGTTGGATGGGGTGGCGTCTGGCGGGCCGGGCGGTCGGCTGGATGGCAGCTTTGATTTTGGCCTCGATGGTGGAGCCCTACGCCCTGGGGAGACAGATCACCCTGGATATGACCCTGACCTTCTGGATCACGGCAGCTTTGGCGTGTCTGGTGCAGGTAGCCCAGGGGGGTCCAAGGAAAATCGGTTATTTCTTCTTTCTTTGCATGGGGTTGGGATTTTTGGCCAAAGGGCCCATGGCGTGGGTGGTTCCCGGAACAGCCGCCCTAGTCTGGACTTGGGCGGCGCGGAGGGAGGGGCAACGGCTCGGGCTTCCGTGGGCCGCGGGATTGGCTTGGATGATCGCGGTATCGCTGAGCTGGTTCGTCGCCGTGTCCCTGAAATTTCCCGAGTTATGGGGCTACTTCGTCGGCTATGAGTTGATGGACCGTTTTGCGAGCACGACTCACGGTCGGGCCAAGCCCTGGTGGTTTTTTCTGCCCGTCCTGACGGTGGGGACTCTGCCGTGGACCGGTTTTCTGCCGGGTTTGGGCATGCGGGTGTGGCAGAAGTTGCGACACGGGGGCTTTGCTGCGTCACAGTGGGCTCTTGGGGCGGCCGTGGTGATTCCGTTTTTGGCGGTTAGTGCCAGCGGTTCCAAGTTGCTGACCTATATTTTACCCATCTTTTCTCCGCTGGCCCTGGCCCTCGCTTGGTGGTTGTGGAGTCAGGGTGGGCAGGGGTGGAAAAAAGCAGGGTGGATGACCGCGTTGGTTTTTTTTCTGGCGTGGGGCCCAGGCTTGGGCTCGGTGCGTCTTTTTTGGAGTGAGGCCAAGGAGGCGGTGCCTTCCATCGTCTATCTGGCCGGGGTCACCGGGTTGGCGGTGGGGGTGGTTTTTCACTGGCGCGGCTGGCTACGGCACCAGGGAGCCCTCTGGCAGACTGTACTGGTGTCCCTGGTGGCGCTGGTGTTTTGGCACGGTGCCTGTCTGCAAATGGGGGGGATCAACGACCTTTTAGGGCGGCAGGCCAGCGTGCGCTCCCTGGCGGAGATCAGTCACCGTCACGACCCGGACAGGATCTTCATCTACCGTGCCCGGGCGGCGGGCTATCTCTTTGCCCTGAATCGGAACTCCTGGGTTCACCCGGCGGACGCTGATGTGGTGATCTCCCCATCCGCGGAGGCCCGGGAGAGGTTTTTTGAGAAACCCTCCGAACTCACCCAAGGACTGCGGGCCGGACAAAAAGTGGAGGGGATCACCCTCCGGCATATTTTTCAGTCCGACTTCGACCCAGGCCGCTGGAAGGTGATCGGGCGGGCAGGCAGCTTTTTCCTGGTGCGGGCTTACGGAGAGTAAGTGCCGGTGGAGGGGGTCGAACCCACACGCCCTTGCGGGCAACGGATTTTGAGTCCGTCGCGTCTGCCAGTTCCGCCACACCGGCTACAAGCTGAATAGAATCCTCCGGGAGGCCCGTTCCGACAAGGGGTTTTCCCGGCCTGGAAATACCGCTAAATTCGAAAAGTGAGGGATCGGGGCCTAATGGTTGTCGGCGGAGGAGTTCTTCTCCTGCTCCTCTTGTTTATGGTGGAGCCAAAATGGCTGCTCCAGCGACCCCCCATCCCGGTCGCCGTGACGAATTCATCCTCTGGTCCGTCTGGCAACTCCGAGGGTTTGAAGACTCCCAAGGCGAAGGGCCTGGCAGGCGAGCTCTCGACAAATTCGGTGGATCCCGGTCTGGAGACTGGCTCTGGCAAGGAGGTCCCCGGGGAAAGAATTGTCCGCTTCACCACTCGGGAGGGGTTAAAAAGATTTCTGGCCGTGGCACCTCCGGGGGCGGTGTGGGGGCAGTTGGAAGCACTCAACGCAGCCCGCGTAAAATCCGGTCCTTGGCTTGCGGCAGCGGCTCAGGAAAATGGAGGTACCCTCAGCGGAAATTTTTACGTCCGTGTGCCGGAGGTTCCTTTGGAGGTGCGGGAAAAAGGTGACATGATGTATCGGGCTGTCGGGAAAAAAGCCTTGGATCTCATGGGGGCTGAGGGTGTCACCAGTAGCTGGGGAGAGGGGGTCACAGTGGCCCTGATGGATACCCCGTTGGAGGGGATGGAAACAAAGGAGGGGGAAACGGCTGGTCATGGAACGGCGATGCGCTCCCTCATTGCGGGAGATGGGGGAGCCGCCCGGGGGGCTGCCCCAGGGGTTAAAATTTTAGGTTTTCCGGTCTTGGGTGCGGATGGCAGGGGAAACTCTTTTGCCTTGGCCGAGGCCATCGTCCGGGCGGTGGATCAGGGAGCGAAGGTGGTGAACATGAGCCTGGGATCCGATGGTGACAGTCCCTTGGTCCGCGATGCCGTCCAGTATGCCTTGGCGAGGAACGTGGCCCTGGTGGCAGCGGCTGGCAATGATGCTGTTAACCGGGTGAGCTATCCGGCGGCATACGACGGAGTGGTGGCCGTCGCCTCGGTCGATGCGGCGGGAAACCATCTTTATTTCTCCAATCGCGGCAATGCGGTGGATCTGGCGGCTCCTGGGTTTGCGGTCGTGGCCGCCTGGCCGGGGGGTAAGAATGTCGAGGTCAACGGCACCTCGGCATCCACAGCCTTGGTGACCGGAGCGGTGGCTGCCCTCCTCTCCAAGGAGCCCGGACTCACCGGAAAACAGGCGGCCGAATTCCTGGTGAAATATGCGAATGACACGGGTCTCCCGGGATCCAAGGAAGAGACCGGGAATGGGGTCATCCATCTTCAAAGGGCCATGGAAAGAAATCAAAGGGGAATTGTGGATCTGGCCGTGGGAGGAGTGACCTTAAAGGAGGAGGGCAGTGTGGGCCGGATTTTGGCCGGTGTGCAAAACCGGGGCACGGAAACCGTGAATTCACCGTCTCTTGAAATCACGGTGGGCGCAGAGAGGAGAAAATTCTATTTCGGCTCCCTTGCTCCCGGACAGACGGCGACTCAAACGATGACCTTTGATCTTTTTCGGGCACGGCAGGAGGGGGGAATTGCGGCCGGCGCAGCGGCTGAGGTGCGCGGCGATCAAAGAAATGGCAACGATCTTTGGTCGGGGTATTTTCGAATTTCCAAGGAAAAGTAGTCTGCTAGCAAAGTGTCTATATGGAGACGGAAGAGATTTCGTATGTGATCCGCTGCGTTGTGGCCATGGCCATCCTGTTGGGGATTGCCGGGCTGGTCTTTACTTTTAATACCCTGTTGGAGACCCCGCAGTTCACCAACCTACTGAGAATTGTTGGTTTTAATTGATGATCTGACTGGCACCAAAGTCGGCGTAAGGGGTAAGGGTCAGGGGGAAGGACGGCGGCGGGGGGAGTTGGCGGGAAGGTTTTCCGCATCCTCGAGTTCGTGGCGCCATTTGCGGCTGAGGTGGGGTCGGACAAATCCGTAGATCAGATAACCCGTAAAGAGGATGGCCAAGGAGTAGCGATAGGTCTGCACAATCAGCGCAAAAAAGGCGACGATCAGCAGCATTCGTGGAACCGGCCTTTGGGTCCGCCAATCGATCGTCTTGAAGCTGGGATAGCGGACTTTGCTAAACATCATAAAGCTGAGAAAAAGCAGCAGGCCGGCCAAAAGATACTTCCAGTCCCCAATCACCCGGTCGGACTCATAGTATTGGAGAAGAAGCAGGGTCACAGAGGCCACGAGTCCGGCGGCGGCAGGAATAGGGAAGCCGGTGAAGTCCTTGGCTCGGTTGGTGGGGTCAGGCTCGACGGTGAGGGAATTAAAGCGGGCCAGGCGCATGGCTCCGCAGACGAGATAGACAAAGGCGATCATCCAGCCGATGCGGGCGGGCAATTCCGCGAGCACGATTTTGAAAACCAGCAGGGCGGGGGCGATTCCGAAGGAGATGACGTCTGCCAGGGAGTCAAATTCCCGGCCAAAAGCGCTTTCATGGCCGCCGAGGCGGGCCAACCGGCCGTCGAGCATGTCGAAGATAAAGGCGCCGAGAATCCAGAGAAGGCTGGCTTCGTAGGGCTGGATCCAGGCGCCGTTCTGGTTTTCCGAGGCCTGCAGGAGGCTACCCTGAATGATCTGGAGCACGGCCATGAACCCACAGAAAAGGTTTCCCGCCGTCATCAGGCTGGGAAGCAGATAGGCCGCGCTCCTGGGCGACGGCAGCTTAGGGCGGGATTTTAGGCGGGCCATGACGCAAGGATGGTTTCGCCGCCCCTGACCCGCTGGCCGGGGGTGACCCGGATGGTGCAGGTGGACGGAACATAGAGGTCGGTCCGGGAGCCGAAGCGGATCATGCCGATTCGCTCGCCCCGGAGGACGGACTCCCCGGGTTTTTTCCAGGCCACGATCCGTCGGGCGATCAGGCCGGCAATCTGGCGGACAAGGACGGGGCCGCGACTGCTTTGCAGAAGCCAGGTCTGGTTTTCGTTACGAAGGTCAACCTCAAGATGGCGGGCGTCGAGGAACTCGCCGGCGGAGTAGTGGGTTTTTTCCACGCGACCGTCACACGGGCTCCGGTTCACATGGACATCCAGGACGGAAAGAAAGATCCCCACCCGCCGGAATTTTCCGAGGCCGAAACAGGGATCCTCCGCCTCGTCCACGCAGATCACCTTACCGTCCGCCGGGCTGACCAGGGCCAGAGGATCGGCGGGGGGATGGCGGGCTGGATCCCGGAAAAAGAGGAGCAAAAAGGCGAGCAGGAGAGCGGCGAAGGTCGCGGGAATCCACCAACCCAGCCAAAGGCAGGCGCCGAGGAGGACGGCCGCGGTGATCAGGAAGGGTCTTGCTTCGGTCAAAGCCATCGGGGATTTTTAAAGGAGAGTCGCACCTGTTGAAAGACGTTTACGAAGTATCCTTGAGCACCGGCCGGCCGGTTACCTATTCCCGGTCGCTTACGTTTGTGCTCACCCATGACTGTCCCTGGCACTGCCGCTATTGTGGTTTCCGCACGAATCACGAGGGGTTGCTTTCGGACAAGGAACTGGACTCCCTTCTAAGGGCCGCCGCAGGACAAGGGGCCCGGGAGGCCTTGCTCATTTCGGGGGAACGGCCGGACAGCTTGCCCCATATTCGCGAGGAGTTGGCCCGGCGCGGGTTTTCCGATTTCTGGGAGTTTGCGGCGCAAGTGGCCGACCGTTGTGCCGAGGCGGGGCTGTTCCCGCACGGTAATTTCGGGAGGATGACGCCCGAGGAGCTGCTCCGGATTCGGCCACACTTCGTTTCGATGGGAATGATGCTGGAAAGCGTCCGGGATGACCGGACGCTGGCTCCGGAAAAAGGGGCGGCGGGCCGGATTGCGGGGATCCAGGCAGCGGGCAGGGCGCGGATCCCGTTTACCAGTGGAATTTTGGTGGGTTGGGGGGAGTCGCAGCGCTCCCGGTTGGAGTCTCTGGAAATGCTGGCGGAACTGCACGCGGCCCACGGCCATCTCCAGGAGATCCTGATCCAGAGGTATGTGCCGAATGCGGGGTCGAACTGGCCGGCGGGGGCAGCTCCGACCGTGAAGGAGTACCGGGAGTTGTTTAAACGGTGGCGCGGGTGGGCTCCCGGGGTGGCGATCCAGATTCCGCCCAATTTGGAACCACGCTGGACGGAGTTGCTGGACGATCTGGATGATCTTGGGGGAATTTCCTGGGCCCGGGACGAGGTGAATCCCACACGTCCTTGGGAAACATTGGAACATTACAGCGCCCGTTGCCGGGCGGCGGGCCGGGAACTGACAGAGCGGTTGCCGGTCTATGACACTCATACGGGGCCGGAATGGTTGACCGAGTCGTGGCTTCGTCGTGCGGAGGAGTTTCGCTGGGGAGCCATGGCGTGAGGGATCCGTGGAAGTTGCCGCTGGCGGAATTGACGGCGCGGGCGGGAGAAGCGGCCCGGCGAATTCACGGGGATGGAGTGACCTACGTGGTCAACCGCAATGCCAACTTCACGAGAACCTGTCAGATCGGATGCTCTTTTTGCGGGTTTGGACGCAGGCCGGGAACGCCGGGGGCAACCGCTGACACCATCGATCAGGTGGTGGCCAGGGTCGGGAAGACGCCTTGGGTGACCGAGGTGTGTCTCCAGGGGGGGATTGATGCGTCTCTATCGCCCGACTACTACTTCGACCTGATCCGGGCCCTGCGGGGGGCATTTCCCTGGATGCATCTGCACGCGTTTTCCCCGATGGAAATTGATTCCCTCTGCGAAAAGTCGGGCCAGGAGCCGGAGGAGATAGTGGTGCGGTTGCGTGCGGCCGGCGTGGGTAGCATCCCCGGCACGGCGGCGGAGATCCTGGTGGACCGGGTTCGTCGAAAAATTTCCCGCAACAAATTGCCGGCGGCACGGTGGGTGAGGATTGTGACGGCGGCGCATCGGGCGGGCCTGCGCTCGAGCGCAACCCTCCTTTTTGGGCATGTCGAGACCTGGGGTGATATTTCCGCCCACTTTGAGGTTTTACGGCGGGTGCAGGGAGAAACAGGGGGATTCACTGAGTTTGTCCCTCTGGCGTTCGTTCCCTACGAGAATCGGCTGGGCCGGATGCTAGCCCAAAGACATGGGGGCATGGTTCGCCTCGAGAAGAGAATTCGGCGACGGGCCCGGCGCCTGTATCCCTTGGCGCGACTGGTGTTGGGGGACCTGATCCCCAACCTCCAGACCAGTTGGGTGAAGCTGGGGCTTGAGGGAGCGCGGGAGTCCCTCGATTGGGGTTGCAACGATTTCGGGGGGACTTTGTATGAGGAAGCCATTACCCGTTCCAGCGGGGGGCGGCATGGGGAGAGGCTGGAACCGGAGCAGATCGAGGATGCCATCCGGCGGGCTGGACGCACCCCCCGGCGCCGGACCACTTTGTATGGGGATGTGAAAAACCCGTTTTCCCTCGGAAAAAAGAGTTGTCAGGCGTCCCCGGAAGGGCAGTTTGCTCTCTGATTCGTCAACGAAACCCAAACCAAGGAGACAGAAAACACCATGGCTAGAAAACCCAATGCAGCATTCATGAAACCCGTCCAGCCGGACGCCGTCCTCGCCGCGATCGTTGGAAGCAAGCCGCTTCCCCGCACCGAGCTGACGAAGAAACTCTGGGCCCACATCAAAAAGAAGGGGCTCCAGGACAAGAAAAACAGGCGGATGATCCACGCGGACGAGCTGCTCAAGCCCCTTTTCGGCGGGAAGAGCTCCGCCAACATGTTCGAGCTGACCAAATACGCCAGCAAACACGTTAAATAAGCCTCTTTTTTCTCCGGGGGAAGGGTCAGCCCGACCGCCGGAGAACCGAGCTTGAAATACCCCGTGGGGGCCGGTCCCCCGCGGGGTATTTTTTTTATGGTGAATTGTTAGAATTTGCGTTAGGCTATCTAACTTATGGATCTAACAAAACTAACTGCGAAAGAGTTCGGCCGGATCGTTAAACTTCTGCGCCGAAAGGAAAGCCTCGAGAAAAAACTCACCCAAGTGGAGCGCTCCGTCGCCAAAGTCGTGGGTGCCGGCGCATCTTTTGTCGCCCGCCGGGCGGGCCGGATTGCCTCCGGTCGGGGTCGTCCTGCCGGGCGCCGCACCACCGGGCGCAAGTTTGGTCGTCGGGGCGGTCTCCGGAAGGTGGTCTTGGCACAATTGAAGCGAGCCGGGGTCAGTGGCCTGAAGATCAAGGATCTGGCACGGAAAATGAACATCCAGCGCCAAAGGCTGGACACCTGGTTCTACCAGAATGTGAAAAAGATCCGCGGTTTGAAGAAAATCGGTCCCGGACATTATCACCTGCGGAAGTAGTCGGCGGACGAGGTAGGATTCGAACCTACGAGCGCCTTACGGCGCCTGCGGTTTTCAAGACCGCCGCGTTCAACCGCTCCGCCACTCGTCCGTTGCAACCATCTTTAGAGGAAAGCCGCCCCCATGGCGAGATCCAGCACCCCGAGTCTTAGCATCGTCGGTGCTGGTTTTCTTGGTGGAGTAGTGGCCGAAATGGCCCAAAGGGGCGGTTGGAGGGTGGTTCCCGTGGTCCGATCCGAGGAGTCTGCCCGTCGGTTGCGGAAGGAGTTTCCGGAAGCCCGTGCCGCCGATGCGATCGCCCCGGAGTTTTGGGAGGAAGGGGTGGGACCCGCTGAGGGCATGGTTTGGGCGGTGGCGCCCTCGCGGGAAAGACCGGAGGACGACTTTCTGCTGATGCATCGTCAAGGAGCCGTCCTGGCGGCGCAGTGGGCTTCCCGGAAGCGGATTCCGTTTGTCTATATTTCCTCCACCTCGGTGTACGCAGAGGATGGGGGAGGTTGGGTGCAGGAGGATGCGCCCCTCGCCCAGGATGAGGCACGCGCGATGGCCATGGTGGCAGCCGAGAGAGCCTGTCTCCGGGCGGGTGGAACGGTCTTGCGCTGTGCCGGTCTCTACGGTCGGGAGCGGGTCCTGCGGCCTGATCCCGAGGGACCGGAGCGATGGCTAAACCTGATTCATGTGGAGGATGCGGCCCGGGCGGTGGGCTGGGGTTTGCGGCAGCGAGGTCAAGTGTACAACGTTTGCGAAAACGAACCGCAGCCGCGGGGAAGGCCGGGAGGAGCCTGGCCGGAAAAACTCCGCCGCTCGCGCAGGAATAAAAAAGTCAGTAATCTCCGTTTGCGGGGCTTGGGGTGGACTCCTCTCGCGGTCGCCGGGGGCGGTGAATCCGAACCTTCTAAAGATTCCAACCGCCGGAAATAAGCACGTTGGTGCCGGTGACCTGGGCAGCTTCGGGAGAGATCAGGTAGCGGACGGCATGAAAAACTTCCGCCAGACGAACCGGACGTCCGGCGGGAAGGGAGCGGGAGGGCGGAAGATCGATGCTGTTTTCCAGGTATCCCGGGGAGATGCAGTTGACGGTGATCCGGCGATGGCTCAGTTGGGCGGCAAAGGAGCGGGTGAGGAGGAGGACGCCCATCTTTCCCACGTGATATCCCGGAGCCATTTTTCGGGCGGTGATCTTTTCACAGGCAGAGTCTCCCAGGTTGATGATCCGGCCCCCGGTCTTGGGGAAAAGGGGCAACGCGGAACGGGTGGCATAAAAAGTGGCGGTGGCGGTGCTGTCCAGGCCAGCCCGCCAATCTTCCGTCCGCGTCCTGAGGAGGGGGGTGGGGCGGTAGGTTCCGGCATTATTCAACAGCAGATCAATTTTCCCAAAGCGGAGGCGAACTTTTCGAAAAAGGGTTTCCACCTGGGATGGCTGGGATAGGTCCGCGGAGAATATTTCGACCCGCCCCCCCTCGCGGCGAAGGGCTTTGGCCAGGCGGGTGGCCTCGGTCCGCCCACTGCGATGATGGAGGATGAGGTCATAACCCTCGCGGGAAAGCTCCCGGGCGAGATAGGCCCCGAGTCCACGGGAGGCGCCCGTGATCAGTGCGACCGGGGGTCCCGCCTTTTTCATGAAAGCACCGCCAAAGTCCGGGCCACGGCGCGCACCTTGGGAATTTCGTGCGTGCGGAGAAGATCCGTTTTGCCCAGAAGAGCGAGGACGGCAAAGAGGGATTCAGCGGTACGAACCTCGTCCTGAAAGAACTCAAAAGCATGAGGAAGGGCGTGACAGACCGGCCAGCCCAGGGTGCGAAGACGGAAGGTGTGGAGAAAAGTTTCCGCCTGATACCGGATCCGTTCCTGGCTGTCCTGCAGATTACGGTAGTAAAAGCCCATGCCCGGATCGATCCAAAGGGCCTGGATGCCCGCCTGCACCGCGCGGTCAATTTCCCTGCGAAAATAATCCCGGAGGGCGGCGGCGTGGTCGGGCGAGCGGGTGAAGTCTCCCACGGCGCGGACATGGGGTCCCTGCACGTAGCAAAGAATGATGCCGGCCCCGTGATCGGCCACCATGCGGTAAAGATCTTCGCCGGGCTGAGTGGCGGTAAGGTTGAGAACGGCGGCTCCAGCCTCAAGGCAGGCCCGGGCGGTAGCGGTCTGGTAAGTTTCCACCGAAAAGAGGAATCCCTCCGGGGCGAGTTCCCGGAGGACGGGGAGGAGGGTGCGGGACTGGCTTTCGGCGTCAACGCGGGCGGCATGAGCCAAGGAGGATTCCGCGCCGAGATCGATCAGGTGTGCCCCTTCCGCCCGCAAGCGACGGGCTCTTTCGATGGCGGCGGAAGTCGAGACCACGACACTTTCCCGGTACCAGGAGTCGGCACTGAAATTCACCACTCCCATGAGGTGAGGACGGGCGGCGGCCTGGAAGGGAACGCCCTTCAGGCTGAATTCAGCCACACGGGCCGAAAGGTCCCCCGAATATTCCCGGGCGAGCGAGGTTAGGGTTTCCAAGGAAAGCATGTCATGAGCTTAGAAGTCCCGGGCCCGGCAAGCGATAGCGGGATGGACGTGGGGCCGAGGGACGGACATCGTTTTCCGATGGCAGGAAAGTTAATGACCCAGGCGGAGTTGATGGCGTGGGAGCAAAAGGCTCGTCGTTGGGTGCTGATGGGGCTACTTGGCCTGGTGACGGGGATTTTTGGTGTGGGTCTCCTGACTTTGGAGATCAGCTATCGCATGTTGAAACAGACCCCGGTCATGACCGAGGCGGCGGCGAGGATTTTGGCCGATCCCCGGGTGCGGGAGGCCGTGGGAGAGCCGGTGAGGTTGGGTTGGTCCGTGACGGGGGAGTTGGAAGACATGCCGGATCGGGGGACGGCCCGAATGGTGTTTTCCCTGAGGGGGTCGAGGGATCACGCCAAGGTAACCATGCGGGCGGAAAAAAGCCCCGCGGGGATCTGGAAATTTCTTCTGCTGGAAGTGCAGCCGATCCGGGGTCCGGCGCTGTCTTGCGCGGATCGTTGAATCAGTTGTGGGCGCCGGACGCGGTCTCGGCCGGCAGGACGGTTTCCGAGGCCACCGCCTCCTTGTTTTCCACGATCGTTTCCAGGGCGGCGTCCAGGCGGTCGAGACTGTGTTTGTTGATGATGGCTTGGATGTGGCTGAGGTAGTGGGGGTCCGGGCAGTAGCCCGCGGAGAGGATTTTGGAGACAAACTTGGTGCCAACCTTCTCCCCGACGTGCCGACTGTACCGCTGGTTGGCGAGCAGGAAGTCCGCATACCCTTTGAAGCCGGCGGCTAAGCTGGGGTAGGCGCGAAAATCCGCCGTGGTCTCCACACCATTGTCGCGGGTGGGCATATTCAGGGCACGGGCCCCGCTCCAGCTATCAAAGGCCTTCATCCCAAAGAAATTATTATACTCCTTGGCAAGAATACTGTTGCCGTAACCGGATTCAAAAATGGCCATTGCAATCACCGCGGAGGCGGGGATCTGGGTGGTTGTCTGGATCATCATGGCCTCGGGGATGGCGGCTTGGAGGAAGCGGCGCTGCCGGCCGTTGGCGGATTCCAGGATTTTGGAGATATGGGTGGCCAAGCCGAGAACGTCGGTGGTGGCGGAGTTTTGTGAGGCAATCAAGCGGGCAATCTGCAGGTCCCGCTCCTCCAATTCCTTGCGCTGGGCGAGACGATCCTGCAACGACTTCCATTTTTCCTCCAGATAGCTTTTGGAGAGGGCGGCGGAGAAGCGGGTCACCCCGATCAGGGAGACCACGGCCACGCCGAAGAGCGCCAACCAAAGAATGTTGGAGACGACCAAGGTGCCAAAAAGACCAAGCCGGAAAGGCGTTTTTTTGTGGAAGGTCTTCTTGGCCACCGCTTGGGTCAAATCGATGACCTGTGGCATCCAACTAAGTTAAAAACAGTCTTTCGGTCGTCAAGGCGGCTACAGTAATAAAACACGGTATTATTTTTGATAAACACCTAGGGGATAGTGCTTTAAGCTATAATCGGACTTCGGAACAAATAATCCTAAAAGCCTTCGGCGGAAGGATTTACCGATTTCTCCGTGGCTCACTCTGGGCGTGACATTGGGGGGAGGTGGTGGGCACTTTGGGCGGTGATGAACAAGCCTTTGGATGGAAAAGTGGGTGTGGTCTTCGGGGTGGCAAATAAGCGCAGCATTGCCTGGGGCATTGCCCAGGCGTGGGCGCAGGCTGGGGCCAAGCTGATCTTCAACTATCAGGGGGAGAGGCTAAAGGAAAACGTCGAGGAGTTGGCGGCGACTTTTGGGGCGGACACTCCCGTGGCGCCCTGTGACGTGAGCCGGGATGAGGACATCGCAAAATTTTTTGATTTCGTGAAGAGCCGGACCCCCCAAGTCGACCTTTTGTTGCACAGCGTGGCCTTTGCGCCGAAAGAAGCCCTGGAAGGAAATTTTTTGGATACCTCGCGGGAGGCCTTCCGGGTGGCTCACGATATCAGTGCCTATTCCCTGGTGGCGGTGACGCGGGCGGCGGCGGGCCTGATGTCCTCGGGGGGGAGCGTGGTGACGATGAGCTACTATGGAGCGGAGAAAGTGGTGCCCCACTACAATGTGATGGGCGTGGCCAAGGCTGCCCTCGAGGCGAGCGTTCGCTATCTCGCCTACGATCTTGGGCCCAAGAAAATCCGGGTGAACGCGATCAGCGCCGGGCCGGTCAACACTCTTGCCGCCCGGGGGATCAGCGGATTCTCCGCCATGCTGAGCCACTATGAGCAGCACGCCCCGCTGAAGCGCAATATTACCCTGGAGGAGTTGGGGGCGATGGGCGTGTTTCTGGCCTCCGACGGAGGAGCCGGAGTGACCGGGCAGACGCTGTACGTGGATTCGGGTTACAGCGTGATGGGAATGTGAGTCCGGGCGCGAAAAAGCCCCGGAAACTCCTGCTCTGGGATATCGACGGAACGATTCTCCACACCGGTAAGGCGGGGGAAACCGCCTTGGGCCATGCGATGGAGAAGCTTCATGGCATGACCCGCGGCCTCCAGGGGTTGGAAATTGCAGGGCGGACGGACAAGTGGATCGTGGAACAGTTGCTGGCCCGGGAAGGGCTCCCGCACGGGGAAAAGGAAATCACCCGTTTTCTTGACGAGTATGTGGAACGACTGGCGGAGGAGTTGCCCCGTCGGCAGGGGGGTCTCCATCCCGGCATTCTTGGGATCCTGGAAGAGGCCCACCGGCGATCGGATCTCGTGCAAGGGCTGCTGACGGGAAACATTGAAAAAGGGGCGCGGCTGAAGCTCTCCCGCTACGGAGTGAATCATTTTTTTCAATTCGGTGCCTTTGCCGACGACTCCTCCGTGAGAAATGAGCTCGGACCCCACGCCAAAAAGCGTGCCCACGACCACCATGGGGAAGAATTCCCCCCGGAGCGAATCTACATCATTGGCGACACTCCCCATGACGTGGCGTGCGCACGGGCGATTGGAGCCAAGGCGATCGCCGTGGCGACCGGTTCCTTTTCCGTGGAGCAGCTTCAGGCTTGCGGTGCGGATGCGGTCTTCACGGACTTGGCCCACCCGGAAAAATTCTTTCGTCTTTTGGATTAAGCCTGGTTCTCAGTCTTATTCCTCACGAAAGGGGAGGAGGAAGGAAAGGCCATCGGTCCCGTCCTCAGGAACGTGGCGGGAGGAAACGCGGATGCCTGCGGGACTTTGCTCGACCACCAAAAAAGAGCCCGGCCGGGCAGGGTCCGGAATGCGGCGTGCCGCAGATAATCCTCCCTCCTCCAGGGCGATCCGGACATCCAGGGCCGCTTGGGTGATCAAATATTTCATTCGGACCTTCTCAAAGTCCTGAAATCCACCCAGACCCTGGGCGAGGGTCGGAGACAGTCCATCTGCGGGATCCCCGGAAAGCCAATGTCTCCAGGCTGGGCCGGCCAGGTAAGTCTTTTGCCGCAGAAGCTCCAACTGCTCGGCGTCCCTCCGGAGCCACTCGGCCAGATCCGCGGCGGTCGCCGGTTCGGAGGCCTTTGTAAAATACCACGAAGCATCTGAATCGTTTCCTAGCCATCGACGAAGAGCGGGTCTGGCCCTAGTGCCGGCTGGCAGGGCAGCGAGGTAATCGGCCGTCCGCAAATACAAGCTACGGTCGGCATCAAGGCTGGAACGCAAATCCTCCAAGCTGGGGGCCGGGGCGAGGGCTGCGCGAAACCCCCGAAGATCTTCGAGGGAATATTCCCCATCGGAGACTGTGGCTTGTAGGGTTCTGGCGGTTTGCGCGGAGGTGCTGATGGTTTCGGACATGCTCCAATCACTTAACTCCCAACCAAAACGAATAGCGCTCAAGTTCCGGGTCTGGCGAAAGTAGGACAGGTAAAAACCGAACCTTTGAGCGGAGACCGTCTGTTCAGGACTGCCCGTGTTGATGTCCAGAAGTTTCTGGTAGGCGAGAATGTTCTTCCAGACAGGTTGATTTTGGCTCCGGAAAAGCAGGATGGAGTCGGGAAAGCTTTTCCAGTCTGGGACCGGCCCGGACAAAAAGGGCTGCCAAGCCTCGTAAAAAATCGCGAGGGATTCCCGGAGGGCCAGTTTTTCCTCTTCACTCCAAGGTGGGAGGGGTTGACCTTCGGGGTTTGATGCATTGCGCTGCAGCGCGTTCTGCAGGGCATAGGGAATGGGGGGCAGGGTTTTTAACCTAAAGAGCAAGGAGGAGACCTCAGGGGCGTGTTCTTCCGGGAGGGCGGGGAGTTTGGCTGACTCAGCCAGCCATGATTCCTCCTTTGCGGGGGGTGTGGCGGCTTCGGCGATCGCCTGATCCTCGTTCCAGAGATTTCGCAGGCTCGGAGGCAGGGAAACGGCCCGGAACGTCCACCAAGCGAAAATACCCAAAATCCAAAAGATGGAAAAAAGCCGCACGGCAGGCCGTTCCCAAATCTTCAAGGCGCCATTTGACCGAAATCCAGGGGTTCTGGCCAGCGGGGAAGGCTTGCTGTTCGTCGGTAGTTTGCGAAAAAATCGCCATGGAAATCGTTGCCCGAAGCATGTGTCGCCCGTTCCTCACCGAGGACGGGTCTGAAATCCGCGAACCGCTGGCTCATCGTAATTCCTCCATCCGGCAACAAAGCCTGGCAGAGGCGACGTTGCGGGCCGGACAGAGCACGCGGGCTCATTTTCACCCCAAAGCGGAGGAGATTTACTATATTCTGCGCGGACGAGGAAACATGTGGATGGAGAGCGGGGAGCGGGTAGTCGGCCCGGGGGATGCCATCGCCATTCCGCCGGGGCATCCGCATATGATCCTGCAGTTAGGGACGGAGGATCTGGTGTTTCTCTGTTGCTGCGCCCCCGGCTATGAACCCGACGACGTGGTGTTTACGGAATGAAAATCCTGGGGGTGATTCTCCTCAGTGGTTGGGCGATCTCTGGTGTTCGGGCGGCAGCCACGCCTGAACAGCATCAAAAGTTGATTGAAACCTGTCGCTGGCTTTCCCGGCAGGATCTTGCCTATGGACAGTCGTGGCAACCACCTGGCCATCCCCATCTCATCACCATGGACTGTTCCAATACCGTGCGTTTCATCGTCTGGAAGGTTTTCGGCCTGAATCTTCCCCGAACGGCCTCCAGCCAGTACGTTTATTTAAAGGAGAAGGGCAAGGTTCGGAATGTGCCCTTGCGGGAGGACGGCAAAGTCGATCCGGAAAAACTGCTGGCGCAAATGAGGAGTGGGGACCTGCTTTTTTGGGAGTGGACCTATAATGTGCCGAGGGATCCTCCCATCAGCCACGTGATGGTTTACCTCGGAAGAAAGAAAGACGGATCGGCGATGGTGGCGGGCTCTTCCCAGCGGTTGGATGGGGAGCGGGGAGGCGGAGTGGATGTTTATACCTTTGATCCCAACGCGCCCTCCGGAAATGCCCGGAACTTTTTCAACTTTATTATGCATCGGGGCCGTTTGGTGGCTTACGCCCGGCCGATCGCGCGACCTGGTTGGGCGGAGCGGGAGGAGTTAGAATAAGGTTGGCATCCCCTCGATCAGGAACCGCACGTCCGTCAACCGTCCCGCCTTCATCGCCGCCTGCATCAGTCGCTGCGGGGGTTCATGCAGGGGCTCGTAACTGAGGCGATAGGTTCCGAAGTGCATGGGAACCATTACACGGGAGCGCAGGTCCTGAAAGGCCTTGAAAGCCTCCTCCGGGTTCATGTGGTTTTCGCCGAATTTCAGTCCGTGATAGGCCCCGATGGGCAGAAGGGAGATTTCCGGATGGAGCTTGCGCCCAATTTCCCTGAATCCCTCGAAATAGGCGGAGTCGCCGGCGTGGTACACGGTATGACCCGCAAAATCGATGACATAGCCGCCATAACCTCGGTGAAGGTCCGTGACTTTTCTCGCTCCCCAATGTTTGGCCGGAACGAAAGTGATGGCGGCGCCGGGGAAGCGTAGCCGCTCCCACCATTTCATTTCATAGACCTTTTCAAAGCCAAGGCCGTGGACCAGGTCGCCCACGCCGGCGGGGACGACAATCGGCTGATTGGCGGCGATCTGGCGCAGGCTTTTTCGGTTCAGGTGGTCAAAGTGGGCGTGGGTGATCAGAACCAGATCAATATTTGGCAGGTGATGGTGGGGCAGGCCGGCATGACGAAGGCGGCGGACCACCAGCAGCCAGTTCGCCCAGTTAGGATCCACCAGAATATTGCCGTGTGGTCCTTGGATCAAAAAAGAGGCATGTCCTATCCACGTGAGACAGATTTGTCCGGGCTTGGGATGGGGAAAGAGGGGGGCCGCCCCATGACGATGACCTCGCTTCCGGGAAAAAAGGGCCGGCAAAAGCACATCGGTGATAAAACGGTGGGCACGCCGTTTTCGGGGAAGGGAGGGTTTGTTCTTCAGGAAGCAGCTACTTTGGGGTGAGGGGCGGACAGTGGCAACCGTCTCGCGGGGGTGGATTGGTGCGGTTTTTACCCTTACGATCATGGGCATGGCTGTTTCCGCTAAAACCAGCCTCCGGGAGGAGGTCCGCCGCCGTCTTTCCGGCATCCCTTCCGAGGTGCGGCGGACGGCCTCGGCCCAAATCCTCCAAGCCCTGACGGAGCGTCCGGAGTGGAAGGCGGCCGGTTTGCTCGGGCTGTACCTTTCCCTTCCCGACGAGCCGGAGACGCGCGCTTTGATCTGTCGGGCATGGGACGATGGGAAAAGAGTGGCCTTACCCAAGACCGATATTCGCCACGGCCTGACGTGGTGGGAGATTTTACCCGGTCCCTTGCCCTCCCTGGAAACCCTCTGGGAGCCATTGCCAGGGAAGCATGTTGCCTTAGCGGTAGAATCCATTGAGGGTTTTTGTGTTCCCGGCCGCGCCTTTGACTCCCGGGGAACACGGTTGGGCCGGGGGGGTGGGCACTACGATCGAGCTTTAGCCCAGCGCTCCCGGAAAGCATGGGTTACAGGTCTCTTTTTTTCTGCCCAGGAGATGGAGGATCTTCCGCGGGAAGCTCATGATGTCCCTTTGCCTCACGTGGTGACGGAAATGGGTTGGAGAAGCCTGCGATGAAGGACATGGAAAAGCCGTTTCTGGATCATTTGGAGGATCTCCGCGGACTGATTCTCAAATGCGCCGGGGCCATCGGGGCGGGGGCGCTCCTGGGAATCAGCGGGATCGGCACGGTGATGGAGATCCTGCGGCGACCCCTGGTGCAGGTCCAAGCCGAAGGAGTGGGCGGCAAGGCTGGCACGCTCCTGGCCCTGCAGGTAACGGATCCCATGACCGTGACCCTGCAGATCGGACTTGGGGCCGGGATTTTGTTGTCGCTCCCTGTCGTGCTTTATTTTGTGGGAGCGTATCTGCTTCCCGCCCTGGATCCACGGGAACGGAAAATGTTGCTCCCGGCCTTTTTGGCCGGGGCCTGCCTGTTTCTTTTGGGGGTGGCGTTCTGTTATTTTCTCGTCCTTCCGCGGGCGCTGGCCTTCTTTCAGAATTTCAACCGATGGTTGGGCCTGGAGACCAGCTGGACGATGGCCAGCTATACGGATTTTGTTTTGCAGATGCTGGTAGGTTTCGGTCTCTCCTTCGAGCTTCCGCTCGTGATGGTCTTGCTGGCCCGCCTTGGCATCCTGCAGCGGGCTGCGGTGATCGAGCATCGGCGGCATGCGGCGGTTGTGTTGCTGGTGTTAGCGGCCTGTGTGACGCCGACTTCGGATCCCTTTAATCTGGCCCTGATGTTCGTGCCTCTTTACGGCCTTTTTGAATTGGGTTTGGTGGGCATGGGTTGGGCGGAAAAGAAAGCATCCTTGGCAACCGCCCCGGGGTCGTTTTAATGCTAGGCCATGGACTGGTCGTGTCGGTCAGCGCGCATTTCGCGCCTTAAGGAAAAGACCCATTTTGATCAAGTGGTGATGCCCTTGGCCTATACGGGTTCGGCTCTTGGATTTCTTGTTCTTTTTTGGCAGGGGCTTGAGATTTTGGAGGATAATCAAGCCCATGAGGCGTGGTGGATTCCTGCCCTATTTTTCTTTCTCTTGCCGATCCCCCTGGGGCTGTTCCGCTGGCTGCGCAAGCATTACCACCGTCGGTTGCAGGCCTAGGTTTCCCAAACGCGCGAACGGGTGGCGTTGGCCTGCCTGAGTCGTTAAGGTCAAACCATGCCCAGTGTTTACCTGAAAACCTACGGCTGTCAGATGAACGAGAGGGATTCGGAGCAGGTTCTCCGCCAGCTCAAGGATCGGGGTTATCAACCCGCCCTTTCGGAGCAGGAGGCCGATGTGATCCTGCTCAACACCTGCAGCGTTCGGGATTTGGCCGAGCAAAAGGCGATGCGTAAAATGGCCAATCTCCGGGCCCTGCGGAAGAAAAAGCCCGGGATCGTGTTGGGCTTTCTTGGCTGCATGGCTCAACGGAGGGGAGGGGCCCTGGCGAAGGATCTGGCCGGGCTTGACCTCGTGGTGGGGACGCAGAAATTTCACCGCGTTCCGGAATTGGTGGAGGAAGCCCGAAAGGCCCGATTGCAGGGGCAACCACGTTTTCTGGCCGAGGTGGGCGAGGAGGAGGGCTCGGAGAGCACGATCCGTGACCATGTGCTCTCCTCCCGCCAGGTCACCGCGTTTGTTTCGGTCATGCAGGGGTGCGACATGCACTGTTCCTTTTGTATTGTTCCTACAACCCGCGGCAAGGAGCGCTCCCGGCCCATTGCGGAAATTGTGGAGGAGGTTCGTCGATTGGTCGGAGAGGGGATCCGCGAAGTGACGTTGTTGGGGCAGATCGTCAACATGTACGGGCGGAGGATGCCGGTGCGCAACGGCAAAACAGCGTTCGTACAGCTCCTGGAAGAGTTGGAGGGCATCCCCGGCCTGGAGAGGGTGCGTTTCACCTCGCCCCATCCCCGGGGGATGAAACCGGACCTGATCGGTGCCTATGGCCGTTTGAAAAAACTGTGCGAACACCTTCACTTGCCCGTGCAGTCGGGATCCGACCGGCTTCTCAGGCAGATGGGGCGGGGCTACACCGCCGCCCAGTATCTGAGGATGGTGGAACAGGTGCGGCAGGTTTGCCCGGAGGTCGCGCTGACCACCGACGTGATCGTGGGATATCCCGGGGAAACGGAAGTGGATTTTAGCGCCACCCGGAAGCTGATGGAGGAGGTGGAATTTGATAATGCTTTTATCTTTCGGTACTCGCCCCGGGAGGGCACCCGGGCTGCCGCGGAAAAAGCCATGGAGATTCCGGAGAAAGTAAAAGAGGAGCGTAACCAGGAACTTCTGGCGCTGCTCACGCGGCAGGCGGAGCGGAAGGCCGAAACCCGGATCGGGAGTCTGGTGGAAATTCTGGTGGAGGGGCCTAGTAAGACCAAGGAAAGCCGGTTGACTGGCCGGAGTCGGCAGAATCGACCGGTTGTTTTTGAAGGAAGTGAGCGTCATCTGGGGCAGTTGATCCAAGTCCGGATCACGGAATCCACCGGGTTTACGGATTACGCCGATCCCTCCATCCTCGGGTGATCCCGGCATGATCTACTCTTTCCCGCTTTCCCAGGTTGCCGCGTGGCTTGGTTTTGGCTCCTTCCTGGTTCACGCGTGGTGTTTTTTTAATTACGACAAGGCGGTGGCTTGGTGGCGCTCCTTTCCGCGTTCCGAGGCTGCCGGGGCTGTCCTGTTGGCTCTGGCCACGGCCTGGGCCGCCTGGCTTGCCGGCACGATGAATCTGATGGAGTACACCCGCTTTCGGCCTCTTTTTGTGCTCGCCGCCGTGGCCTTGGGGGTGACCAGCTGGCTTTATGTCCGCGAGTTTATTGCGGTCCGTGCCCTCGGGGTCCTGCTGCTCTTGGGGGCAAATATCCTGCTCGATGCCTGTTTTCTTCGAGAAGATAAGCTCCGCCTGGTGGTGGTGGCGTACGCCTATCTCCTGATTGTGAAGGGGATGTTCATGGTTGGGGCTCCCTATCTTTTGCGGGATGCGATTGCTTGGGCTTTTGCCAGCCCGGTCCGAGGCAAAGGGTTGCTTCTCCTGGGTTTGGCTTTTGCGATCCTCCTGCTTGGGCTGGGAGTTTTTGTTTACTGATGCGGCGCGGCCCGAGCCGTGAACATTCTGGTCATTCGCGGCGGCGCTCTGGGGGATTTTTTGCTGACCCTTCCGGCCTTGGCCGGAATCCGGCAAACCTGGCCGGAAGCGCGTTTAGAGCTGGTGGCAAACCCAAGATTCGGGGAGATGGTGGTTGGTGCGGGTCGGGTGGATGAGGTGCGGGCCATTGACCGACCGGGCCTGGCCGGCTTTTTTGCCAAAAGCGGGGTGCTTGAACCCGACTGGTGTGACTATTTCAGCTCCTTTGATCTGACCATCTCCTACTTGTTTGACCCCGACCAGATTTTTGAAACCAACTGGAGGAGGGCGGGGGGAAAAGGGCAGTATCTGGCGATTGATCCCACCGGTCCGACCCTGCCAGCCTGGAAACACCTTGCGCAACCTCTCGCCTCGCTCGGGGTAAAGCCCGGCATGTCTCATCTGATGCGGGGGGAAAAGCTGACCCGACAGCGTTCAGAGGAGCTTCGAACGGCGATACCGCGGGTGGTGGTGCATCCCGGAAGTGGTGGATCACGCAAATGTTGGACTCTTGAAGGCTGGCTGCATGAGCTCGCCATTTGGAGGGAAAGGCACCCCTTTGAAGTGGTTTGGCTGGCGGGAGAAGTGGAGGGGGATTTGCTGCGTCGCCTGCCGGATGCGTGGAGGCAGACACCGCACAGCTGCCTGGAGAACCTGTCTTTGCCTGAAGTCTTTCATCTGCTCCGGTCTTCGGACTTGTACCTGGGCCATGATAGCGGAATTAGTCATTTGGCAGGATGGAGTGGAGTGCCGTGCGGGCTTCTGTTTGGGCCCACCAACCCCGGGGTTTGGGCGCCGCCCGGCTCGCATGTCCGTTGCTGGCACCGGGGCGGAACGTGGCCGGAGAAGGGGGAGTTGGCCCATTGGTGGCAGGAGGAGTTAGCCCCGCTCCTTGTGATGAAAACCGTCCGTCGGTAAGGTTCTGCTTCCATGATCATCGCCCTGCGTCCCGGAACGGAGAAGAAGCTGGTCGACCAGGTGGTGGCCGAGGTGAAAAAACTCGGTTACCAACCTCACGCCATTCATGGGGAAGTGCAAACGGTGATTGCCGCCATCGGAGACGAGCGCGCTCACACCTCCCTGGAGGCTCTTGCCACTTGGCCGCAAGTGGAGGCGGTCTTGCCGGTTCAGCGCCGGTACAAGCTGGTGGCGCAGGAAGGCAGAAAGACCGCCACCGTGGTCAAGGCGAACGGGGTGACCCTTGGCGCCACAGAACCGTTTCGGCTGATAGCGGGTCCTTGTTCGGTGGAATCGGAAGAACAGCTGCTGGCCACGGCGCACGCCGTCAAGAAGGCGGGTGCCCGCTTTCTGCGCGGGGGGGCTTTCAAGCCGCGCACTTCTCCTTACGAGTTTCAGGGGTTGGGTGAGAAGGGGCTCGAGTTGCTGGCTTTAGCCAAAAAGGAGACAGGCCTGGGGATTGTCACCGAAGTGCTGTCCGAGGGCCATGTGGACAAGGTGGCGGCGGTGGCGGACATCCTGCAGATCGGGGCACGCAACTCGCAGAATTTCTCCCTACTCAAGGCGGCCGCCACCTCCGGCCGGGCCATTCTTCTCAAACGCGGGCTCTCGATGAAAATCGAGGAGTGGTTGCTGGCGGCGGAATACATCATGAGTTCAGGCAATGGGCAGGTGATACTTTGTGAACGAGGAATCCGGACTTTTGAAACGGCGGTCCGCAACACCCTTGACCTGGGGGCGGTGGCGCTGGCCAAGAGGGAGAGTCATTTGCCGGTGATCGTTGACCCAAGTCAGGCCGCCGGCCGGGCGGATCTGGTCATCGCGCTCAGCCGGGCGGCCGTGGCGGTGGGTGCGGATGGGTTGCTGGTGGAAGTTCATCCCAACCCTGCCGAGGCCAAAAGTGATGGGCAGCAGCAGTTGGATTTATCGGGAATTCAACATCTGGCGGCGGAGATTGCTCCGTATGTAAAAGCGGCGGGACGTGCAGGATGAGCGTGCAGCCCAAAGATTCCGCCCGGGCTCGGCAACGGGTTCTCGTCATCGACGACGAGAAGGATGTGGCGTACTCGTTTCAACGGGTCTTGGCGGAGGAGCCGGTGGAGGTGGTTGGCGTCACCAGCGGGTCGGAGGGTTTGAAACAGCTGCGGAAGCATCCTGCCGACCTGGTGTTGCTGGACGTGAGGATTGGCGAAGAGAATGGCTTGGAAGTTCTGCGGGAAATCCGGAAGGAACACCCCCGACAGTTGGTGGTGGTGATGACCGCCCACGGCACCGCGCAGACGGCGATCGAGGCGATGAAGCACGGGGCTTTTGATTATATGCTGAAACCGTTTGATGTGCCGGAGCTGCTGGCCTTACTCCGCCGGGCCCTTCAGACCGCGGCCTCCATGGAGGAGCTGACGGCAGCGCCCGGGGGAAAAAACAAAGTGGCGGATGCCGGAGCTGTGCCGGGTCTGATTGGCTCCTCAGCCTCCATGCAGCGAATCTATAAATTGGTGGGGCAGGTGGCCCGGTCGGATGCCTCGGTTTTATTGGTGGGCGAGAGTGGCACGGGGAAAGAGCTGATTGCCCGGGCGATTTACGCGAACAGTCCACGGGCGGCCCGGCCCTACGTAGCCATCAACTGTGCGGCGATTCCCGATACCCTCTTGGAAAGCGAGCTGTTCGGTCATGAGCGAGGCGCCTTTACGGGGGCATTGACCCAGCGGATTGGAAAGTTTGAGCGGGCAGACGGAGGCACGCTCTTTCTTGATGAAATTGGCGATATGCCCTTGGCCCTCCAGGCCAAGCTGCTGCGAATTCTGCAAAACGGAGAGTTTCAGCGCCTGGGAGCTGACCAAACCCTGCATACCAATGTCCGCGTGATCGCCGCAACGAACAAAGATCTGACGGCCATGGTGAAGGCAAAGACCTTCCGGGAGGATCTGTTTTACCGGCTGAATGTGGTGATGATCCAGTTGCCGCCGTTGCGGGATAGGGTGGAGGACGTGCTCCCCTTGGCGGAGTATTTCCTGCATCGCGAGGCCAAGGACCGGAGGGTGAAGTTCTCCGGTGCTGCCAAGAAGGCCCTGCAAAATCACCGCTGGCCAGGCAATGTCCGGGAACTGGAAAATGTGGTTCAACGAGCGGTGGTGTGTGCCTCGGCCGACACCATTCTCCCCACCGACTTCTCGCTGGAGCCTGACGGCCCTGCCTCTACTTCAGCGGATAACCCGGACTGGTGGCAAGGTCTTCTGGCCTCAAGTTCTGACGGTGACCTTTTGGCGGCCGGAGAAAAAATGCTGGTGGAGCGCGCCCTGCGGGAATCCGATGGCAATGTCCAAAAAGCGGCGGAGATTCTGGGGGTCACTCGGGCCGCCCTGCGGACAAGGATCGATCGCCACGGCCTCAAGGCTGGCAAAAAGTAATCTCACACCAGCCGGGCGAGATTTTTGGGGAGGGGGGAGGTAAAGCGAAGTTCTTCTCCCGTCGCCGGATGCCGAAACCGGAGAGACGCGGCGTGGAGACCCAGGCGACCCGCGGGATCGGTTTTTGCCCCATACTTTTCATCCCCAACCACGGGGTGGCCCGCGTGTGCTAGGTGCACCCGAATTTGGTGACGCCGTCCAGTTTCAAGTATGAGTTCCACCAGGGCACGCTCGGGAGACTTTTTTAAAACCTGATAATGGGTCACAGCATGACGGGTCCGTTCGGACCTTGGACGGACAAGGACATGGTGAGGGTTGGATTCATCAAGGTCTGATTTCCAAACCCCCTTTGACAAAGGAGGCGCCCCCTCCACCACGGCCTCATATTTCTTTTCGAAGGAATCCCACTTCGACTGGAGCTGTTCTTTGGCGGTGGCGGTTTTGGCAAACACCATCAATCCGGAAGTCTCCCGATCCAGACGGTGGACAATCCAGACCCGCTGGCGGGAGCGGGGATGGGCCTGCCGAAGGTATTCCGTTAACTGAAAATAGGCGGTCTTTTCCGGTTCAGCGGGACTCGCAATACTGAGAAGCCCGGCCGGTTTTTCCACCACCAAAAGATGGGCATCTTCAAAGTAGATTTTTAATCCGGACGAGAGCCGTGTTTTGGGAGTGGCGAAGCGATCAGTCCGCACGGCCACCATGTCGCCAGGTCTGAGTGGATGGTCGAACTGGCTGATGGGCCGGTCGTTGACCGTGATGGCTTGGAATTTGAGCCAGGTCCGGATCTGCTTTTTTCTTTCCTCCGGCCAGGCCTCAAACAGGGAGGCCAGAAGAGGCCCAGGCTTGGACACCGCAAAGGTCCGGGAAGATCCCGCCATGAAGGGAATTGGGGCTTTGCTTAGGGTAGAGGGGCTTTAATGACCGCCACCGCCGGAAACGGTGCCGAGACCGCCTTTGGGGGCCTGGTACCCCACCACGAAAAGAGTGAGAACGGCGGCAATCCCGAAAGAGACCCCCCCCGCCGCCACGGCCTTGACGGGATCATCCCCAAGAAAGAAATGCATAGCCGGCCCCAGGGCCAAGGTGGCCACGACCTGGGGAATCACGATAAAGAGATTAAAGATCCCCATGTACGCCCCCATGTTCTCCTTGGGCAAGGCGGTGCTGACCATGGCATATGGCATGGAAAGAATACTGGCCCATGCAATGCCCACTCCGGTCATGGAGAGGAGCAGGGTATTTTTGTCCGTGGCCACCAAAACGGAAGCCAAGCCGATTCCTCCCGCCAAAAGACAAAGGGTGTGCACCAGTTTTGCGCTGACGCGCTTCGTCAGGGCAATCAGGGCGAAGGAGAAAAAGAAGCAGACGGCGTTATAAACCGCAAAACAGAAACCCGCCCATTCCACAGCCGCACCGAATTCCGGGGAGTCAGGGGTAGCGTGGAAAATCCGCTTGGCCACAGCGGGCGAAAAATAGATCCACATGCAAAAAAGGCCAATCCAGGTGAAGAACTGGACGAGGCCCAATTCCCACATGCGTCGAGGAATGCGCAGAACCAGACCGGCGATTTCGCCGAGCCCAAGGCTCCAGTCAAATTTCCGAGCGCGGATTTCCGCCAACTCCTTTTCCGCAGGAGGGTATTCCTTGGTGGCAATTACGGTGTAAATGACCGCAACCAGGAACGCCACGGCGCCGATGTAAAAGGAAAGCTTTACCGAAGCGGGGATATGGCCTCCGCCGGCCTCCTCGACAGGCACGCCAAACCAGTTGGTCATCATCCAGGGCAGTGCCGAGGAGACGGTCCCGCCTAAGCCGATGAAAAGACTCTGCATGGCGAAGCCCTGGGAGTTTTGCTCTTCCGGAGTGTTGTCGGCCACCAGAGCCCGAAACGGTTGCATGCTCGCGTTGATCGAGCCATCGAGAACCCAAAGCAGGCCGGCGGCCATCCAAAGAGTGGGGGAGTTGGGCATCAGGATGAGGGAGAGAGAGGCGAGGATAGCCCCCACAAGAATGAAGGGGCGGCGACGCCCGAGGCCTGTCCAGCAACGGTCACTCATTTGACCGACGATTGGTTGGATGAGAAGGCCGGTCAGGGGGGCGGCAATCCAAAGCCAGGCAATCTCGTGGTCAGCAGCGCCCAGGTACTTGTAGATCGCGGACATGTTGGCCATCTGGAGGCCCCAACCGAACTGGATGCCCAGGAAGCCAAAGGACATGTTCCAGATTTGCCAAAAGGAAAGGCGGGGTTTGTTCATAAAGTGACTATTGCCGGTTTAACCCAGCGACCAAGGAGGTTTTTAGTTCAGGGCTTGGCTTCTTCCTGAGGGATGGAGGCATCGGATGTCTCGGGAACAGTGTCAGGGGCTGTCTCAGTCCCGGGCGTCAAGGCGGCAGGGGAAGAGACCGCCAGCCGCGTGGTGGGAGCCGGAAGAGGGTCGTTGCCTTTGGTGATGGGGTGGTCGAGGCGGAGGGCGCGAACAAGATCTTCAAAGGGATTTTGATGGTCGCGGGGCTCGCTTCGGGCACCGATTCCGGCTTGGGAAACGGAGTAAGCGTGGGGCGGGCCGCCGGTTTTGGAGTTCATCAGGGATGGTAATGGTCGAAGAAGGGAATCGGTGTCCTCCGGTGTGGTCGTCTCCTGCCCCTGCCGAACCTGGCTGGCATAGAGCTCGTATTCAGAGTCAGACATGGAGGAAAGATCGAGTTCTTTGGCGACTTTTCCACGGGCCAGAAGGTCACGCTGCCCTTTGGTGGTTTCCCCATAGTTCCGGGTGGTGACTTCATCCGTCAACTCCCCGGGGGTGGGGAGCGGTTCGGGTTCAGGCCGAATCGGGATTTGTGCTGGATCCTGGAAAAGGGCGGCAGCCCGATCGGAAATTTCCTGGTTTTTACCCCGCTGGCCGGAGATTAATTCCCCTTGAAGATTGCGATTCTCTTTACTGGACGAGGAGGACGTTTGTCTGGCCTGGAGGGGGGTGCGTCGATAGTTGTCAAAATCGAACGGGGAAGAGGGCGTTTCGAGAGGTTGGGAGGTCTGGGCTCGGACGGGAACGGTCAGGAGACATGCCAGGAAGAGGGCCGCGAAGCGCATGCTTTTTTATGGCTTTAGAAATGTTTCCCGCCAACGGCTCCGAATGGGTCGATGGGACTAAGTTGCGAATAAAAGAGGCTTGAGGGCGGGTCCGTCTTTCCGATGATGTCCCTATGTACTCCATTATCGGCGGTGACGGTAAAACCTACGGCCCAGTCCCTCCTGCGGAAATCGAGCGCTGGATCCGGGAGGGGCGCGCCGATGGTCGGACCAAGGTGAAGAAAGAAGGGGAGTCAGAGTGGCAGGAACTGGGCGCCATCGAGGACTTTTTCCCGAAGGCTATCAGCACTCCGCCGACCTTGGGTCGGTCCGCTGGTCCTCGGCATGTTTCCATCCAATCCGGACTCGGGGTTCGAACCTGTCTTAGCACCGCCTGGAGGGCCTACCGGCAGGATCCTTGGAGAATCACCGGGGTGGTGGTTCTGACATTTCTGGCGCAGCTTTTGATGAACAATATCCCGCTGGCCGGTCTTGTTTTGGCCTTCCTCCTGAATGGACCGATCCTCGGCGGGCTGTATTACTTTTCCCGGCAGTCGCTCCACGGGACCGCCAAGGGGGCGGGGGATGTTACGGGAACCGTCCGGAATCGTTTTTTACCCTGCTTTCTGGCCACCACCGTTTCCAATCTGCTCGCGTTTGGTCCATTTCTCCTGGGTGTGATTCCCGCCGCGGCCTTGGCGGCAGGGGTTGAGGGCTCGGATTGGTCTCAACTTGCGGATCGCCCAGGTCTGCTCCTAGCCATGGCTTTGCCGCTGCTGGGGGGATTTTTCGCCATGCTCTATCTTCTGATCCTTTGGTCCATGGCGGTGCCGTTGGCCGCATGTAGTTCCATGGATTTTTGGGAAGCCCTCAAAACCAGTTGGCACGGGGTTCGGGCTAACCTCCTGAGCTACTTTGGGCTCCTGTTGCTTTTGGGATTTTTAAACCTTCTGGGGATCCTGTGTCTGGTGGTCGGTCTTTTTGTCACCATTCCGGTTACGCTCTTGGCCACCATGGCCGCTTATGACCACATCTTCCGTCCCGGAACCTCCGATCCTCGCTGAGACCGAACGGGCTCGGAACTG
>CAZWQT010000003.1:39833-56123 GCA_964635945.1 uncultured Akkermansia sp.
CATCTTCCGTCCCGGAACCTCCGATCCTCGCTGAGACCGAACGGGCTCGGAACTGTCTTGGCCTGAACGCCACGGTCCTTCCCGGGCTGGGAACTTTTCGGCATGGCTCCCCGTGGCGGGGCCTGCTGGAGATGATGATCGCCCTGGGGGGCACCCTCTGGTTTTGCAAGACCCTCTTCCTTGTTGCCGGCGAGATGGCGGAGGGAGTGAAATTTCTGCCCGCCTTAGGAATCCATGGCGGAACGCTTTTGGTCAGCGCGATTGTCGTGGTGGGGAGTTGGATATCGGGGGTGAGCTATGGAAGATCCATATTGAAAGGTCAGGCGAGGGCTCGATGAAGATTAAGAGACGGGTGAAGGATCGTCCCTCCGCTCCATCTTTTCGCTTAATCTGAAATGGGGTTTTTCGACCCGCTCCACGTGCAAAGTGAAGCCGTGGCCGTTGGCGAAGGGCTCGACCCGACCGGAGACGGCCACCACGGGATGCTGGACCGTGACCGCGCCCCAGCGCCGATAGGCGTCGGCAAATAACTCCGTTTCCACCATTCCCGTCCGGTCGGCGAGGGTGAGGAATTTCATCAGGCGGCCATCGGTTTGCCGGTGGGAGCGTTCTGCCACGATCAGACCGCAGCTCCTAACCCATCGCCCGGGATGGCGCTCCAGCTCCACGATGGGGACGTAGCGGCTCCAAGCGATCTCCGGATATAGGTCCAGGGGGTGCCCGGAGGCGGTGAAGCCGAGGAGTTCCATCTCGTCCTTCAGTTTTTGAATCCGGCCCGGCTCCTCCAAGGCGGTGGGGAGATCGTTTCGAGGGATGGAAGCCAGGGGCAACTCCCCCGGCAGTTTTCCCTGGTTCGGCCCATGGCGGCGCCAATCCCAAAACAGCCGTGTTCTGGAGGGTTGGAACACGTCCAGAGCTCCCGCACGGAGCAATGAGCCCATTGCCTCCGCATCGGGGCGGACCCTTTCCAAAAAATCAACCAGTGATGCAAAAGGACGAAGCTCCCGTTCCCGCGTGATGTGCCGGAGGAGGGTGTCGCCGACATCCCGGATCACGGCCAAAGGAACCCGGATTCCCGCGGGTTCGGGGAGGAAATGGCGGCCATCGGAGTGCGTCACGTCCGGAGGCAGGATTTTGATTCCCAAACGCCGGCATTCGAGCGTGTAGGCCAACCGGGAGTAAAAACCCTTCCCGTGGGTCAGGACGGCGGCGAGGAATTCCTTGGGGTGGTATCGCTTGAGAACAGCGGCTTGGTAGGCTTCCACGCCGTAGGCCGTAGAGTGGGCCCGGCAGAAGGCGTATCCCTGAAACCCAAGCAGGAGGCTCCAGACCTTTTCGATTTCTTCCGGCGTCCGGCCTTTCTCCCGAGCCGCTCGTGCGAACTCGCGGCCGAGCCGTTCCACGGTGGCAAGGTCCTGCTTGATCAGGCTCCGCCGGAGGACATCGGCCCGCCCGGCGTCGAGGCCGGCGAAAGCCTCGCAGATCTGGAGCACATGCTCCTCGTAGGCAATCAGGCCAAAGGTGGAGCGGAGGACGGGTTCCAGGGAGGGGTGGACGCAGGGGATGGGGGCGAGGCCTTGGTAACGCCGGGCGAACTCCTCCTTTTTTAGTTCGTTGGCGGCGCCGGGACGGATGACGGAGACGATGGCGATCAGGCAGTCGATATCCCGGGTCTGACACATCCGGTTGAGCGTGGTCATGGCGGGGCTTTCCACGTGGTGGACGCCGCGGGCTCCGCCGGATCCAATCATCTTCCAGACTTCGGCATCCTCCCAAGGGGCGAGTTGCTCCAGATCGAATGGCGAAGCGGGTTGGGGTGGAACGGCCAGAGGACTCGGCGGAAGAGGCGTGGCGGCAGTACCGAAACGGGCGTCCACCCCCCGGGCGCGCAGGGCGGTGCAGGCATCCCGCAAAACGGAGAGACCCGCTTGGCCCAGGATATCCATTTTCACCAGTCCGAGGTTTTCCACTGCATGCATATCGAGATGAGTCGCTGGCCAACCTGAAGCGGAGGGGAAGACGGGGGTAAGGTCGAGAATCGGTGGCCCGGAGAGAACGACTCCGCAGGGGTGCATTTTGGGGTATCGGGGAAACCCGTCCAGACGGACGGCCAACTCCATGGCGAAAGCATAAGGATTTTCTCTCCAAGGGAGGCCGGCGGTTTCGCGGCTTTCGGCCAGCGCGGCCGGGAGATCTCGGGCGCGGACTTGCGGAACATGTTCCGTGAAGCGGCGGATCTGAAATTCCGAGACGCCGAGGGTCTTGGCGATCTCGGCGAGGGCGGAGCGTGCTTGGTAGGTGGAAAAGCCGCCGACGACGGCGCAATGGTCAGGCCCGTGGCGGCGGAAAAGAAGTTCGATCACTTCGTCCCGGCGGTCGTGTGGGAAGTCGATATCGATATCCGGGAGTTTATGCATGGCCATCCGGTCGCGGTTGAGGAAACGGCGGAAGTAGAGATCAAACCGGACCGGGCAGACGCCGGAGATGCCGAGGCAGTAGCAGACCAAGGAGTCGGCGGCAGAGCCGCGGGTGATCCAGTCGATCCCTTTCCGGCGGCAATCTTGGAGCAATTCCCAGACGAGGAGAAAATAGTCGGCATAACCGACCTCGCCAATGATCCTCAGTTCTTCGGCCAACTGGCGGAGGACGCGGCGATGCAGAGATGGTTTTGGTCCGTAGCGGCGCCGGGCACCTTCGATCACCAACCGGCGGAGGAAGTCGATCGAAGAAGCGTTGTCGGGCGGGCTGAAGCAGGGAAAACGCAGCCCGCCGAGATCAAAGGAAAAAGAGCACTGTTCGGCGAGGCGCAGCGTTTCGCGGAGCGGGCCGGGATCGCCTCCGCATCGGCGAAGGGCCTCAGCAGGCGAAGGAAAAGAAAAGTCGCCGCGGTGTTTCCGCGGGTCTGGCTGGCCGGCCCGGGTAAGGGTGCGGATGGATTGGATAATCTCGTAAGCGCTTTGATTCCGTGGGTGGAGGTAGCGGATTTCCGGAAGAAAAAGTGGCGTGGGGGAGAAGGGGTTGCGTCCCCAAGGTGGGCGCCCGGGGGAGGGAACGGCAATCAGGCCGTTCGCGTGGTCACGGAGGAAGGAGCGGGTGAGGGAGGGCTGGGATAAGATCCGGCACAGGTTGGTGTAGCCGGTGCGGTCACGGACATAGAGGAGGATGGGGCGGGGGGGTGGGGCGGCGTGTTCAGGGGCGAGGATAATCTCGGCCCCAAGCACGGGGTGGAGTCCGGCCTCCCGGGCGGCGAGGAAGAACTCGACCGAGGCGTGGAGGTTGGGATCGGTGAGGCCGACTGCGGGGAGGCCTAGCTCCACCGCCCGGGCGACGATAGTCCGGATCGGAAGAAGGGAGTCATGGAAGCTGTAGTGGGACCGGACGTTGAGAGGGGCGTAGGGAGGCATGGCTTATTATACAAATGTATAATAAGCCGATTCATGAGATCACAAGCACGATTTAGGTTGGGTAGGAACGCGGGTTTGGGGAGAGTCGGCCGATGGGAACAGAGTTCTGGAGGCACGCAGCGGCGGTGGCGGTGGGGGGTGGCGTCGGGGCCTTTCTCCGCTTTGCGGTCGGGGCTTGGGTGGTGCATCACCATCCTGCGGCCAAGTTTCCCTGGGCCACCTTGGCGGTGAACTGGGTTGGCTGTCTTTTGATCGGTTTGATTTACGGATGGATGGAAGACCGGACGATGCTGGGGGTTTCGATGCGCTACTTTTTGATCACCGGGCTTTTGGGGGGATTCACCACGTTTTCGGCTTTCGGGGTGGAGACACTGTATTTATTTAAGCGCGGGGAGAGCCTGATGGCTTGGAGTTACATCCTGGCAAGCGTGACAGGGGGGTTGGTGCTGGCTTGGCAAGGGGAGAGGATTTTGAGGTGAGGGGTTCATTTAGGATTAGGTAGGGCAGTCAGTCTCTTGGCCGCCTCGTGGTCAGATCCGGATCCCCATCCTTGTGCGGGGCAGGTTGGGGCAACCTGCCCTACCAAAATTTGGACCTAAAGAATTTTTGCGGCTGCTTTAAAGGCCGCCCGGCACGGGTTGATCAGGCCCGGTTTGTCCGTTTTTTGTATTCGTTGATGAGGAGGTTGGTCGAGGAATCATGGGAGATGATGGGGCCGGGTTTAGCCAGTTCCGGTTCGATCTTTTTGGCTAACTGCTTGCCCAGTTCCACCCCCATCTGGTCGTATGAATTGATGTTCCAAATGGCGCCCTGAACAAAGATCTTATGTTCATAAAGGGCAATGAGGGCCCCGACGGTTTTTGGATCGAACTTTTGAACGAGAATCGAGTTGGTGGGGCGGCTGCCGGGAAACACCTTATGGGGCAGGAGTCTTTCCAGGGCCTCGCCCCTGAGTCCTTCCTTTTCCAGTTCAGCCCTCGCTTCGGCCTCGGTCTTGCCTTTCATCAGCGCTTCGGTCTGGGCGAAGAAGTTGGCCAGGAGAATGTCGTGATGCTGCCCCATCGGGTTGAAGGTCTCCACGGAGGCGAGGAAGTCGCAGGGGATCAGCTTGGTGCCTTGGTGGATCAGTTGATAAAAGGCATGTTGCCCGTTGGTGCCGGGTTCGCCCCAGATGATGGGACCGGTATCCCAGGCCACCGGTTTGCCTTCCCGATCGACGCGTTTCCCGTTGCTTTCCATGTCGCCCTGCTGGAAGTAGGCGGCGAAGCGGTGCAGGTACTGATCGTAAGGCAGAATGGCGTGAGTTTGGGCTCCGTGGAAGTTGTTGTACCAGACCCCGAGCAGAGCAAGGGTCATGGGAAGGTTCTGCTCCACCGGGGTTTTTAGGAAGTGCTCGTCCATGGCATGGGCCCCGGCGAGCAATTCGGCAAAACGCTCATAACCGATCGAGAGGGCGATACTGAGGCCGATGGCTGACCAGAGGGAGTAGCGACCCCCCACCCAGTCCCAAAACGGGAACATGTTGGCGGGATCGATGCCGAACTTTTTCACCTCCGCCTCGTTGGTAGAGAGGGCGACGAAGTGTTTGGCAATGTACTTTTCGTCCCGCGCCTCCTCAAGGAACCATTTGCGGGCGGAGTGGGCGTTCGTCAGGGTCTCCTGGGTGGTGAAGGTTTTTGAGGCGACCAGAAATAGGGTGGTCGAGGGTTGGCAGACCCGAAGGGCTTCCGCCAGATGTGTGGAGTCGATATTCGAGACAAAGTGGAGCCTGAGGTCCCGGCGAGCGTAGGGCTTAAGCGCCTCTGTGACCATCACGGGACCGAGGTCGGATCCTCCGATTCCCAGATTCACGATGTGGGAGATGGGTTGCCCTGAGTAGCCCTTCCACTCTCCGGAACGAACCTTCTCTGAAAAGGTTCTCATTTGCTGGCGAACCTTTGCCACCTCCGGCATCACATTTTGACCGTCCACGAAAAGGGGTTGATCGGCAGGTCGGCGCAGGGCGACGTGGAGAACGGAGCGGTTTTCGGTGAAATTGATTTGATCCCCGTGAAACATGCGGTCGCGGAATTTTTCGACCCCGGCTTCCTGGAGAAGTTTTCGCAGAAGGATGAGAGTGTCGGCAGTGATCCGGTTTTTGGAGAAGTCGACCAGGAACTCGTTCCAGCGAAGGGAGAATATCTCCGCCCGCTTTGGGTCTCGGGCGAAAAGATCCCGCATCGGCACATCCCCCATCGTCACGGCGTGTTTCACCAACTCCTGCCAGGCGGGCAGATCTATGGGGCGACGCATGGGGGGATGATGAATGAACGATGTAGGAAGGTGCAAGGGAGGACTCAGGCAGGCCTTTGTCTTTACGATTGGATTACGGGGTTGAGAGGTGGACAGAGGGGGACCGGACGGCCACCTCGGCGATCAGAGCGGGCGTGACGTTGGCTCTTGAAAAGTTTAGGGTTTCGGATGGTCCGCGCCGGAATCGTGGGTTTACCGAACGTGGGGAAGAGCACGCTCTTCAACGCGGTGACACGCACCCGCAAGGCGCAGGCTGCCAATTATCCCTTTTGCACGATTGAACCCAATGTGGGGGTGGTCACCGTGCCGGATAGCCGGCTGGATTGGTTGACGGCGATGTCCAAGAGCGAGAAGGTGGTGCCGGCCTCCATCGAGCTGGTTGACATTGCCGGTCTGGTCAAGGGGGCAAGCCAGGGGGAGGGGTTGGGAAACCAATTTCTTACCCATATCCGGGAAGTGGACGCGATTGTCCAGGTGGTGCGTTGCTTCGAAGACCCCGACATTCACCATGTGGCAGGCTCGGTGGATCCGCTGCGTGACATTGAAACTATTTTGACCGAGTTGGTGTTGGCTGATCTGGGCGCCGTAACCAAGCGACTGGAGAAGCCCAGCAAGGCGGCCAAATCAGGCGAGGCGACCGCCAAAGCCGAGCTCGCCCTCCTGGAGAAGCTCAAGAAACATTTGGATGCAGGATCTCCGGCCTTGACCCTGACGATGACCGAAGAGGAGATGAAATTGGCGAAAGGATTCTTTTTGCTGACCTCCAAGCCCACCCTTTTTGCCTGTAATGTGAAGGAGGAGGAGTTGGGTCCGTTAACCCAAGGGGAGCGTTCCGGGAAGACTGGCGAGCAGGTGGCCAAGGTGGAGGAGTATTGCAAGAAGCGACTTGCCAGCCATGCCGTGATTGTGAGTGCCCAGATTGAATCGGAGCTGGTGGACCTGCCCGAGGCGGAGGGCAAAGAGTATTTGGCCGGCTTGGGGGTGAAGGAGTCGGGCGTCGGGGCGTTGATCCGGGCGACCTATGATCTTTTAGGGTTGCGGACTTATCTGACGACTGGGCCCAAGGAGAGCCGGGCTTGGACCATTCATGCCGGGGATCGCGCCCCGCAGGCTGCCGGGGTTATCCATACGGATTTTGAGCGCGGCTTCATCGCGGCGGAGACGGTGGCGTTCGCCGACCTGAAGGCGGCGGGGACGATGGGCAAGGTGCGGGAGGCGGGAAAACTTCGGGTGGAAGGCAAAGAGTACGTCGTGCAGGACGGGGATGTGATGGAGTTTCGGTTCAATGTCTAAAGCTGCTCCGGCCAAAGGCAAACTACACATCGTTCGGCATCCGGTGGTGCAACATAAGTTGACCCTGATGCGGGAAAAGGGAACCAGCGTCACCGAGTTTCGCGCCCTAGCCAGCGAAGTGGCGATGTTGATGGCCTACGAGGTCACGCGGGATTTCCCCCTGACCCAAAAAATCATCAGGACTCCCATGGGCAAGATGAAGGCCCCCGTGCTGAAAGGCCAAAAGATGGTCTTGGTGCCCATTTTGCGGGCGGGGATGGGGTTGCTGGATGGAATGCTGCGGATGTTTCCCTCGGCCCGGGTGGCTCATATTGGAATTTATCGGGATCACCGCACCCTTGAGCCGGTGGAGTATTACTTCAAGGCATCCAAAACCCTGAGGGATCGGGACCTGATCTTAATGGATCCGATGTTGGCAACGGGTCATTCCGCGGTGGCGGCCGCCGACCGACTGAAAGGGGCCAAGGCCCGGTCGATCCGCTTTATGTGCCTTTTGGCCGCCAAGGAGGGAGTGCGGAATTTTCACCGACAACATCCTGACATTTCCATCTTCACCGCGGCCGTGGATCCCAAACTCAACAAACATGGTTACATCGTCCCCGGATTGGGAGACGCGGGGGATAGGATTTTTGGAACTCTTTAATCAATTTGAAAAAATTTGTATACGATCAGGTTAACCCCAAGCTTCGGGGTAAAGGGAAGGTTGAGGTGGAGGGGGCCGTCAGAATCAGTGTTCCCTCGCATTCTCCGCTTATGTTGTTCGGCTGACCAGGTCGTCAGGTTGCGGCGGACGCTGTCCGAAGAAGGAACGTGCCTCCGACAATCATCAGGAGTCCGAGGATTTTGAGGGCAGTGAGGGATTCGCCAAAGGCGAGGATACCGACGATGGCAATCAGGGCGGTACCCACCCCTGACCAAATGGCGTAAACGATCCCAACTTCAAGGGTTTTGAGTGAAAAAGACATCAGGGTAAAGCTTCCCAGATAAAAACAGACCACGCCAAGGGAAGGGGCCAGGCGACTAAAGCCGTGGGAAAGCTTCAGGCAAATGGTGCCGGAAAGTTCGAGAAGGATCGCCAAAGAGAGAAGAAGCCAAGGGTTCACGAGGACCTACCCTAAAATCGGTCCGGGTCTGCTGAAAGGCATTTCACCCGGGAGGTTTTTGCGGGTAGCTTAATGTTCTGTGAAATCCTGGTGGACGTTGCTTTTGGTGTTCGGGCTGGCCGGGTGTGGCGGCGATGGCCAACTCCACGAGGCTAAGAAAAACACGGTGATGGTGGAGGTAACGTCCCAAGTCTGGGACTATCGCCTGCCGTGGAACCCGGGCACCTTGTCTTCGGGGCGAGGGGCCGGCTTTATCGTGTCCGGTAAAAAAGTCATCACCAACGCCCACGTGGTGAGTGGGGCAAGAAACATCACGGTGCAACGGGAGGCGGATCCCCGGCGTTACGCTGCCCGGGTGAAGTATGTGGCCCATGACTGTGATTTGGCGATGTTGGAGGTAACAGACCCGGCCTTTTTCAAAGGCACAACCCACCTGGACCTGGGCGGGATCCCGGAGTTGGAGTCGGTGGTCAGCGTGTACGGCTTTCCCATTGGAGGAGACCGCCTTTCCGTGACGCGGGGGGTGGTGAGCCGGATCGATTACAACGCTTACACCCATTCCGGCCGGGAATCCCATTTGGCCATTCAGATTGATGCGGCCATCAACCCTGGGAACAGCGGCGGGCCGGTAATGCAGCAGGATAAAGTCGTGGGAGTGGCCTTTCAGGGCTTCCGGGGAGATGTCGCCCAGAACGTGGGCTACATGATTCCCACCCCGGTGATCCGCCGGTTCCTGAAAGACGTTGCGGACGGAAAGTATGACCATTATGTCGACATCGCCATCCGCTGGATGCCGCTGGAGAACCCGGCGATGCGACGACACCTGAATCGCCCAAACGATGGCCGGGGAGTGGTCGTCACAGATGTTTTTTCCGGGGGATCCTCGGACGGACATTTACAAAAAGGGGATGTCCTATTGTCTATCGACGGGCATGCCATTGAAAGCGACGGGTCAGTTCGCCTGGAGGGAAAACCGGTCCAGTTGGAGGAGATTGTGGAAAGGAAATTTTCCGGAGATGAGGTCAATTTGGAGCTGTGGCGAGCGGGCAAGACGGAGAGTGTCCGGGTGCCGCTGAAGCCGGCGGACATGTTTTCGATGTACGAAATTCTTTATGAACCCCCGCCCCGGTATGTGCTGTATGGGGGATTGGTCCTTCAGCCGCTCACCGCCAATCTGATGGCGGTTCTTGCCGGGGGGGCAGATTTGCGGCTGAAGCAGAAATACACCATGTTCGCCACGGATCAGATGTATCGGGAAACCCCCGAGCCGGTCATCCTCTCGGCGGTTTTGCCTGACCCCTCCAATGTCTATCTGCGCGGACTGGCGGGGCAGATCGTGAGGGAAATCAACGGGAGAAGGATTCGAACCTTGGCCGATGTGGAAGAGGCGCTGGCCTCGAATGGGGAGCGGACGGTCATTCGGTTCGAAGGGGATTCGCGGCCCGCGGTGCTCAAGCGAAACGAGGTTGACCAATCCACCCCCCGGATCATGGCGCAGTATGGAATCAGCGAGGTGAGCCGGACCGCGCTGGGAGAACGCCGGTTGGCGAAAGGCTCAGCGGAGGAAAAGCCGTGAAGGGGCTTTTCACTTTGGGGATCTGGGTGCTGGCCGCGGCGGGGTGGGGGGCAGAACAGGATGAGCCGCAAGGTTCGGTGGTACGGGTGCGGGCTTCCATCCAGGCCTATGACCAGTTTCGTCCTTGGCAGAAAAAGTCCCCCTATGGACTGAACGGTACGGGGGTCGTACTTCCGGGGGGACGGGTGCTGGTGACGGCAGCCCTCGTCGCAAACCGAACGGAAGTAGGGCTGGAAAAGCCGGGTTCCGCCGAAAAGTGTGCTGCAGAGGTGGAGGCGATCGACTACGAGGCCAATCTGGCATTGTTACGTCCCGAACGGGCGGAATTCTTAAAGGGCTTCCGTGGGCTGAATTTGGGCCCTGCTCTGCGGGCGGGGGATACGGCGGAGGTTTGGCAGCTTGAGCGGAACGGAGAACTTTTGCGGAATCAGGCAGAAATTTTGACCGTGGGGGTGGGGCGGTACCCCAATGATGAGGCGGGGTTTTTACAGTACGGTGTGCGTGTGTCCCTCCCGAAGCGGGATGACAGTTACACCCTGCCCTTGATCCGCCAAAACGAACTCGTGGGGATGGTGATGATGTATGACCGTGACTCGCAGGAGGGGACGGCGATTCCGGGGCCGATGATCGAGCGTTTTATGGAAGATGCGGAGGATGGAAAGTATGAGGGATTTCCGACGTTGGGAGTGACTTGGGCGCCGCTGCGCGACCCCAACCTACGAGAGGAGGTCAGGGCACCGAAAAGTGGCGGGATTCTGGTAACTCGCGTGAATCCCCGTGGAACCGCGGGAAGGGCGGGATTGAAGGAAGGGGACGTGATTCTAGGAGTGGACGGAATGAAGCTGGACGAGGATGGAAATTATCGGGACTCACTGTACGGGCTTACGGCCATCGGGAATTTAGTGCGGGTCCGACCGAAGGTGGGGGCGAAAGCGAGATTTTTGGTTTTTCGTGACGGAAAGGAAGTCGAGCTGAGCGGCACCTACGACCGCAGGGCCCGGGACGAGGTGGCGATTCCCACTTTGGCTTTTGATGCCCAACCGCGTTACCTCGTGACTGGCGGGCTGGTGTTTCAGGAACTTACCGGGACATACTTACAGGAGTGGGGAGACAAGTGGAGCGAGCGCGCCCCCCAGAGGTTGGTGGAGCTTTTCGTATTCCAGCAGGAAAAGAGGCCGAATCCGGAGAAGAAGGTGGTTTTTCTGAGCCAGGTACTGCCGGCGGCCATGAATCTTGGCTACCAGCAGTACTCCGGACTCGTTCTCGAAAAGGTGAATGGCCAGGAGATCCGGGACTTGGCGGATTTGGCCAGAGTGCTTGACCAAAGCCTGGAGGGAGACCTGATTTTTGAATTTCGGGATGATCCGGGTAAATTGGTCTTGGATGCGAACGAGGTTAGGGCGAAACAGGAGGAGATTCAAAAAGCTTACGGATTGCCGGAGT
Organism: uncultured Akkermansia sp.; assembly: GCA_964635945.1. Classification (GTDB taxonomy): domain Bacteria; phylum Verrucomicrobiota; class Verrucomicrobiia; order Methylacidiphilales; family Verrucolacustridaceae; genus Verrucolacustris. Next base: position 50,945 of record CAZWQT010000003.1, read on the forward strand.
TGCGCAAACTTTGAAGCGGGGCGAAGCCTGCCTGGGGCGGAGGGTTAGCTAAGTGGGTCGGAGGTTGAGTGGATACGCGGTGTTTGATTTGGACGGGACCTTGGCGGACTCGCTGGGCGATATCTCCCTGGCTCTCGGGCAGGTGTTGCGGCGCCATGGCAGACCGGCCGTTTCCCAAAAGGAGACACGAGATCTTATCGGACGAGGGCCCCGGACCCTGATGGAGCGGGCCTGGAGGCTGACTGGAAAAGAGGCCGATCCCGCTGAAGCCAGGCTTCTCGCGTTGGAGTATATGGACGAATACCGGAAAAATCCCAAAGGGGGGACGAGAGCTTTTCCTGGTGTGCATGAGGGACTGAGGAGGCTTGTGCAGCGCGGTTGGAGGTTGGGATTATGCACCAACAAGGATGGTCGATCGGCCCGGGCGTTGGTCGAGGAGTTAGGATGGAGTCAGTGGATCCGGGTGGTCGTCAGTGGAGAGGAAGGCTTTCGCAAGCCGGACCCGCGGCCCCTTCATTTGGCATTCCGCAGACTCCAAGCTCCCCGGGGCAGACATTTGTTTATCGGAGATAGCGAAGTGGACCTGCAAACCGCGCGAAATGCCGGAGTGGAGGGGGTTTTTTTGGGGTACGGCTATGGTGATTGGGGAAAGACCGGGATGAACGGGATAAATTATTTTGAAGAAGCAGTCAGTCTTTTTCGCTGGATGGGCAGGGCCACGCTGCCCATCAGTAAATAGAAATTTGAGACCTTAATTCGGGCCGGGAATCACTGAGTCTGCCGGAAGCACCGGGCCACGGACCTTGACGAGTTCACAGACATCCATGGTTTTGGGTTCCTCCCCGGGGAATTCGACGACTGCGGAACCGTAATCCTTATGGGCGGACTCTTTTTGAATGCTAACCACGGAACCTTCCGTCATTTTCTCATCGTAGGCAGAGACCACCCGGTCCCCGGGTTCCAGCGGCCCGAGAAACTGCCAGAAACAGTCGTCGAGCATTCCGTTGGTTTCCTTGAGGTTCTTTTGTAAATCTTCTTCCAGGTCGTCGGGTTTGATGGACTTCATCAAGCCTTCAATCAGACGAGTTTGGCGGTCCAAAATGGCATACAGGCGCCGCTCAGCCTGTTCGATACGGACCTCGTTGGCCGTCATGGCCAAGGTGGGGGAAGGTTTGATTTTGGAATTAACCTTTTTCAAGAAAGGACGGCCGATCCGAGGCGGGCAGATTGGAAGCAGAGGAAAGGGGAAGGGACGTAAAACGTCATCTTTTACGCAGGAGGGAAGAGCCGGTCATGGCGGCAGGTTTAGGCAATCCAAGCATTTCCAGAAGAGTGGGAGCAACGTCCGCCAGGATACCGTCGGCGACTTTGTATTGGTTTGCATCCTTGCCGACATAAAGGCAGTGGACCGGGTTGGTGGTGTGCGCGGTGTGGGGGGATCCGTCGGATTGAAGCATTTGTTCGCAGTTCCCGTGATCGGCGGTCACGAGGGCACGACCGCCTTTTTTTAGCAGGACTTCGAGCACCCGCCCGGTGCAGGTATCAATGGTCTCGACGGCTTGGATGGCCGCCGTGAGCACGCCGGTATGACCGACCATATCCGGATTGGCGAAGTTGAGGATGATGAGGTCATCCAATCCCTTCTCGATCCGCTCCACCACCTTATCCGTCAGGGGCACCGCGCTCATTTCAGGTTGGAGGTCGTAGGTGGCGACCTTGGGGGACGGGGCCATAATTCGCTCCTCCCCGGGATTGGGTGTCTCTTTGCCTCCGTTGAAGAAGTAGGTGACATGCGGGTACTTTTCTGTTTCCGCCATCCGCGCCTGCTTTAAGCCATGGGCTGAGACAACTTCACCCAGGAGGTCGTTCATTTCCACAGGGGTAAACAGGTGCCGGACTCCGAGGCTGGCGAAGTCGGCCTCGTAGGGGGTGAGGGTGAAGATTTTGATCTTGGCCCGGCGCGGAATGGGGAAAGAGTTAAAGGATGAGTCGGCAAGACAGCGCACCATCTGACGCATGCGGTCGGCCCGAAAGTTGAAAAAGAAAAGCACATCCCCATCCCGGATGATGGGGCCGGTGGCGCCAGGCAAAACAAAGGGCTTCACAAACTCGTCGGTGAGACCGGCGGCATAAGAGGCAGCCAGAGCGGCCTCGCCGGAGGGGGCCGGCATGCCTTGGCCGTCGAGAAACAGGTCATGGGCGAGTTGGACCCGCTCCCAGCGTTTGTCGCGATCCATGGCGTAGTAGCGACCGATCACCGTGGCGACGCGGGCCTTGGGGATTTTGGCGACGGCTTGCTCAAGAGAGCGAACAAACTCGCGGCCCGAGGTGGGGGAGCAATCGCGGCCATCGGTGATGGCATGGACAAAAATTTCAGCTGAACTGGCGGAGCCGGCGATTTTCAGCAACGCAAGCAGGTGATCAATATGGGAGTGAACGCCGCCGTCTGAAACCAGTCCAAGAAAGTGGATCCGTTTTCCCGAGGCGGCAGTGAGCGCATCTTTGAATGTCTGGTCGTTGGCGAGAGAACCGTCGCCGATGGCGAGGTTGATGCGAGTCAATTCCTGATAAACAATCCGGCCAGCACCGAGGTTGAGATGCCCGACCTCGGAATTCCCCATCTGCCCTTTGGGGAGGCCGACTTTTAGTCCGCTCGGTTCCAACCGGCTCCAGGGGTAATTTTCATACAAACGGTCATGCACAGGGGTTTTTGCAAGCAGGGTGGCGTCACCCTGTTTTTCGGCCCCGGCATGACCGGCGGGGTTGATCCCCCAGCCATCGCGAATCAAAAGAAGAACCGGCTTCGACATTCTTAGAACCTACCTTAGCCGGGTCGAAAATCGAGGGTCGAATTGTCTCACGGATTGGCAAGTGTCCGAATGGCAGTGACTTGGGGATTGAGGTTTTTACGGAAAAAGAGGACAATTCTCGGGTGATCGACTCCTTTGTCTTTAGCGAGGGGAAGCTGGTTAGTCATAACCTGGAGTGGGAGGCTTTGCGTCTGGCCCGAGCGGACAAAGGTTTGATTCTTTGGATCGATCTTACGAACCCTACGGCGGAGGAAACGAAGCAGATTTTGGAGCAACTTTTCGAATTTCACCCTTTGGCAATCGAAGATTGCGTCTCCCGGAGTGAACTTTCGAAGGTGGAGGATTATGAGGACTACCTCTTCATGATCGTGCAGAGCGCCTCGGCGGGGACGGAAAAGTCGATGCAGATCAGTGAACTGAATATGTTTCTGGGGAAGGACTTTCTCGTCACGGTTCATCCGGAACCCGTCCCGGCGGTGAGTCTGGCCAAAGACCGTCTCCTCAAAGGGGTGGGCATCCAGGCGCGCGGCCCGGACCGCTTGGCGCATCAAATCCTCGATTTGGTGGCTGATTCCTATCTGCCTGCCGTGGATTTGATGACCCAGGAGATGGAGGATGTGGAGGAAAAATCGTTGGCAGGTGACAGAAAAGAGGATTTGGCGAAGAGAATTCTCAAGGCACGCCGTCGACTTTCCGGGTTGCGGCAGATCCTTCGGCCTCAGCGGGAGGTGATTGCGCGATTGGCCCGGGGGGAATCCAAACTGATCCGCTCCCCGATGCTTCCGTATTTTCGTGACGTGCAGGACGCCCTGACGCGGGTGGATGAACGGCTCCAGGGGTGTAATGACAGGATGATGGTGGCGTTCGACGTGTACACCAACCGGTCGGCTCATGAAGCGAACGAGGGGATCAAGGTGTTGACCGCGCTGACGGCGATCACCATCCCGCCGGTGGTGGTGGGTTCCTGGTATGGCATGAATTTCAGACGGATGCCGGAGTTGGATCATCCGCATGCCTATCTTTGGCTGATCGGCCTGACCCTGGGGCTAATGCTTGGGATGGGGATCTGGCTCAGATCCAAGCGCTGGTTTTGAGCCTTCCAGCATAAGCGGTTGAAGACCTCGTTTTTGGAAAAACTGCTCGAAAGGGCCCCGCGAGTGGGGTCGGCCGAGTTGCAAACCCATCTCGCCCGTCTGGCGGAGGAGAAGGGTTTTCTGGAAACCCTGTTCAATACCCTGCAGGAAGGGGTGACCGTGCTCGATGGCGAGGGGAGGTTGGTCTATTGGAACCGCGCAGCGGAGCGGCTTTTGACCCTGCCAGAGACCTTGGAGGCAGGGGCCTGGTCGCTGGGGCGGAGCCTGCGCGGGGTCGACTGGAAAGGGCTTTTGCAGGAACAGAAAGCCTCCTCGGGCTGCTTGGAGGTGAGTTACCCCGAGCTTCGAATTCTGCAGTATGCCTTGGTGCCGCTCGAGCAGGAGGGGCGCGAGGGAGTCATGCATGTGGCGGTTTTTCATGATGCGACTCGTGAACGAACGGAAGCTCGCACGGCGGTGGAAACAGGGAGAGCCGAGGCACTCACTCTGTTGGCGGCCGAGGTGGCTCATGAGATCGGGAATCCCCTCAACAGCCTCCATCTGCAGTTGCAGGTCATGGAGAAGGATCTGCGTGAAGCACCCGGCCCGACCGCGGATAAAGTGCGTGTCTCTCTGGAGGTTTGTCGGCAGGAGGTGCGTAGATTGGACGGTTTGATTACGAGATTTTTGCGGGCCCTTCGGCCCCAGGCAGCGCAAAAGTTGCCGGAATCCGTTGAGAGGGTGCTTGAGGAGGGGTTGGCCCCTTTGAAGGTGGAGATGCAGGACCGAAAAATTTTATTGGAAAAAGAGGTGGAACGCGGAATTGGGCCCGTTCCGATGGATCGGGAGCAGGTCCAGCAAGCGATCTACAATCTTGGGCGGAATGCGATGCAGGCGGCGGGCGAGCAAGGGCTTGTGCGTATTCGGCTCCTGCGAGAGGGAGACTTTGCCGTATGGGAGTTCCGGGATAACGGCCCAGGGATTCGGCCAGAAGACCTGCCACATGTGGGCCAGCCTTTCTACACGACCAAACATGGCGGGACGGGGCTGGGTTTAATGATTGTCCAACGCATCGCGCGGGAACATGGGGGCGACTTGCAGTTGCAGAGCGTTCCGGGCAAGGGAACCACGGCACGATTGCGGCTCCCTTTTTCCGAAAAAAGGGTACATCTTCTGGAAGCCACGGCCTCGAGGGCGGAGTCGTGAGTGGTGCCAAGCCCAGCTTGCTAATTGTGGACGATGAGAAAAACACACGGGAGGCGCTACGACGGGTGCTAGAGGATTCCTTCGAGGTTT
>CAZWQT010000004.1:0-49514 GCA_964635945.1 uncultured Akkermansia sp.
AAGGGGAAGCCACGGCCACGGCCAGCAAGCCCGAGGCGAAGGAGCCGGCCCAGCCCGAGCGCGGGCCTTTGGCCGAAAGATTTCCCAGCAGCGCATGAAACTCAAACAGGCCGAGGAGATTTAAAGAAAGGGCCAACAGCAGGGCGAAGAGGAGCCAAACTACGGGCGGGGACTGAAGTTGAAAGCCCCAGCCCAGCGCTTGGCCGGAAGCCCGCAGGATGAGAAGCAAGGTCGCCAAGGCAAGGAGGGACAGGAGAACCCCGGCGCCGTACGCCAACCCCTCGGTCCGGGCGGCCTGGCGGTTTTCGCCGGAAATCTGGACCAGATGCAACGCCTTGAGGGAGAGAACAGGGAAAACACATGGCATGACGTTGAGGATCAAGCCGCCGAGGAAGGCGAAGAGGAAGATGAGTGGAAGGTGGAGGCTGGAGGTGGAAGGAGATTTTAAAGAGACAGCGATTTCCAGCGCCCTTTGGCCGGTGGCAACCCATGGTTTTTCGGAAACGAGGAGGCCGGAGACGGTGTCGGGAAGTCTGGCGTCTTTCTTGAGCGGGATCCGCAGGAGCTGGCGGTTGCCATCCTTCCCTGTTTGGGCGGGTTGGAATTCGTCGACATAGTCCCCTTCATCGGGAAAGAAAACGAGGGTTCCTACCTCGGGTGCGTGAGCGACTGTAACCTCCAAAAATCCGTCCTTTGGTTTGGCATGGACGGAGATGGAAGGAATCTGGACGGGCATCTCACGGCGGATTTCGTCAAACAGGCCTTGGAGATCAATATTGTCCTTGGGCTGGGAGGAGAGGGTGAGATCGAGACTGGCTTTCCCGGGCAGGCAGATCTCCTTGCAGACGAGCCAGTCCAGGTCGGCCCCCATTTTGATCTTGGGAGGCAGGGGCTGTCCGCCGGGCGGGGTGATTTCGGCGAGAAGCAGGGTTTCGAGCTCGTAGCCGTAACTGACCAAGGGAGGAACGAGGATTTTTTCAGGCAGGGGGAACTGGAGAGGGCTGGCGGTGTAGCCTGGAGGTAGCTTCCACTGGACGGAGGGCGCCATGCCGGAGTCGCCGGGATTTTTCCAGTAAATGTGCCAGCCGGGTTCAGGACGGAAGCGGAGGCCGACGGTGAACGGCTTGCCTGGCTCGATCGGTTTGGGCTCGGCAATCAGGTCGACGGTCAGCTGGGCGTCCTTGAAAAGCGGAGCCGCCCCAAGGGGGGTAGTGCCGGCAAGGGCGAGAAAGCCCAAAAGCAGGGCAGCCAGGGTTGGGCAGGCCATCAGGTTAGGTTAATCTTCTTTCAGGCCATGGAAACCGTTTCCGCCGAACTAACCAAGCAGCTGCGGGATCTGCCGCACCGGCCCGGTGTGTACTTATTCCGCGACCGGTTTCACCGGGTGATCTATGTCGGCAAGGCGCGGGATCTGCAACGAAGGGTGAGCCAGTATTTCCATCCCTCGAGGAGGTTTGTGGCCGACCTCAAAACCCGGGCGCTTTTGCAGAGTATTGCGGAACTGGAGACGCACGTGGTGCGGAGTGAGCCGGAATCGATCCTGCTGGAGGGGAGGCTGATCAAGGAGTACCGCCCGCGGTACAACGTCAGCTTCCGGGACGACAAGCGGTTCCTGATGGTGCGCGTGGACTTGGAAGAGCCGTTCCCAAAGTTCCAGCTGACCCGGGCCAAAAAGGAGGACAAGGCGCGGTACTTCGGGCCGTTTGCCCATGCCGGGGCTTTACGGCAGACCCTGGCCCTGATGCGTAAAAAGTTCGGCCTCCGTTCCTGTCGTCCGGAAATTCCCGGGGAGCGGGATTACCGTCACTGCCTCGATCACGTGATCCAGAACTGCAGCGCCCCTTGCATCGAAAAAATCAGCCGGGCGGGGTATGCCGAGCGGGTGCGGCAGGCGTGCGAGTTCCTGGAGGGGCATACGATCGAGATGCGGGAGTCGCTCAAGGAGCAGATGAAAAAGGCGGCGGAGCGGAGGGATTTTGAGAAGGCAGCGTCGCTGCGGAATCTGCTGGAGGATTTGAAGAAGACAACCCGGCCAGTCCGAAAATTTTTCCGTTCGCTTCCCAGCACAGTCGTGCCGGAGAAGGAGTTGGAGGCCTTGCGGGATGTGTTGCGGTTGCCGGCGGTGCCGGCCCGGATCGAGTGTTTCGACATCTCCAACATTTCCGACACCCACAGTGTGGCCTCCATGGTGGTGTTCCGGAACGGGCGCCCGTCCAAGCCGGCGTACCGGCGGTACCGGATTCAGGGGGTGGAAGGGCAGGACGATGTGGGCTGCATGGCCGAAGTGATCCGCCGGAGGTGTCGCCGCTTGAAGGCGGAGGGAGTGGAGCCGCCGGATCTGCTGGTGGTGGATGGAGGCAAGGGACAGCTGGGGGCGGCGGTGAGAGAGTTGCAGGAGGCGGGCTGGCAAGAGGTGCCGGCGATCGGCCTGGCCAAGCAGAACGAGGAGATTTTCCGGCCGGGCCGGCCCGATCCGATCGCGCTTCCCCAGGAGCATCCGGCGGTACGGCTTTTGCAAAGAGTCCGTGACGAAGCCCATCGGGTGGCGAACGGTTACCACCAGCTGCTGATGAAACGAAGAATGGAAGAGAGTGAACTGGACGAAGTGCCGGGAGTCAGCGCGGTGCGGAAGCGGGCGCTGTTGCGGGAATTTGGGTCGGTGGAGAAAGTCGCCCAAGCCTCGGTAGAGGAGTTGGCCAAGGTAGAAGGCGTGGGGAAAAAGATCGCCGAAGAGATCGCGGCGTATTTCAGGAAATGAAGCCGTTGGAGGTTTAAAGGCGGGAGGTGGAAAGAGGGCTTTCCCAGGTTGGGGCAATCGGGAAAAGTGGGGGATTGATGGCAGCCAAAAACACCGTGTTGATCGTCGGCAACGGAGGGAGGGAGCACGCATTCGGTTGGGCGTTTTCCCAAGATTCGCGGATCGGGAAAATCTGGTTTGCTCCAGGTAACGCCGGTACGGCCGAGGTGGGGGAAAATCTTCCTATTGCGGCGACGGATGGGGAGGGCCTCGCTGCTTGGGCGGCGAAGGAAAAGCCGGATTTGGTGGTGGTGGGACCGGAGGCACCGCTGTGTGCCGGATTGGCGGACCGGCTCCGCGCCCAGGGATTAAGGGTATTCGGGCCCGGTCGGGAGGGGGCGCGCCTGGAGGGAAGTAAATCGTTCTGCAAAGAGCTGTTGGTGAGCCAAAACATTCCGACGGCGCGGGCAGGCAGTTTTCAAAGGGTGGAGGAGGCGATCCGATTCAGTGAGTCGTTGCCGTGTCCGCAGGTGGTGAAGGCGGATGGGTTGGCGGCCGGTAAGGGGGTGGTCATCGCCGGTTCCCACGCCGAGGCGGCGCAGGCCATCCGGCAGATGATGGCGGACAAACTGTTTGGCGAAGCGGGGGCGACGGTGTTGATCGAGGAGTTCCTCCATGGTGAGGAGCTTAGTCTCCATGCGGTGACTGATGGGAAAAATCTGGTGATTCTTCCGGGAGCGCAGGATCACAAGCGGGTGGGAGAGGGCGACACGGGGCCCAACACGGGTGGGATGGGCGCGTATGCGCCGGCGCCCAAGGCCACGCCCGATCTTTTGCGCGAGGTGAAAGAACGGATTCTGGTGCCCACGCTCCGGGGTCTGGCGGATCGGGGAATCGATTACCGGGGCGTGCTGTACGCAGGGCTGATGCTCACCCCGGGCGGACCGAAGGTGCTGGAGTACAACTGCCGGTTTGGCGATCCGGAAACGCAGGTGCTCCTGCCGCTGATTGAGACCCCGCTGTGGGATTTGCTGGGGGCGGCGGCGGACGGAAACCTTTCCGGCCTGCCAGTGAAGATCCGATCCGGGGCGGCGATGACGGTGGTGTTGGCGGCGCCGGGTTACCCAACGGCGCCGATCCTGGGCCAAAGGATCCGGATGGGCCCGGCCCAATCCGACGCATATCTCTTCCACGCCGGCACCCGGAGGAGCGGCCAAGGGATCGAGGTGGCGGGGGGACGGGTTTTGGCGGCGACGGGGTGGGGAAAGGATCTGCAAACCGCACAGGAAAGGGCCTACGCCTTGGCGGGGCGGGTGTCCTTTGAGGGAATGCAGTTCCGGCGGGACATCGGCCACCGCGCGCTGGGAACGGAATCGTAAGAGCGGGATCGCAAGCGGGCTTGGGGAAGATATAACTGGAGGCCTTGCCGATGAAGACCCTGCGGATTCTCCTGCTTCTCTTTTTGGGAATTGGCCTTGGCATCGGGGTGGCGCCGTTCCTGCCCGGGATGAAAGCGCACTGGGACGGGATCGTGGCGAAGATGCAAAGCCGGAAGGAGCGCCGGGCTGAGTCGGCGGATCTGGCGCCGGCCCGGCCAGCCGCATTGCCGGCACCGAAACCGGTCAGTCCTCTCAAACCGGCGGAGGCGGTGGAGATCGCCAAATGGCTGGGGGCGGACGCCGCCGCGGCCGAGGCAAATCCTGGATCGGTGACCCGGATCCTGGATCAGTCGGCCGGGCGGATGGCGGTGGGGGAGGCGCTGAAGCTGGCCTCGCCGGACCGGCCTTGGGTGGCGGAACTTTTGCCGGGCCCGATCGCCTACTGGCGGGTGCGGACGATGGGGGCGACGTTGGCGGAGGCGATGGGGAGGGATTGGGCGGCTTGGCGGCAAAAAAATCCGCTGGGGGCGGTGTTGGATTTGCGGGAATGTTTGCCGGCGCAGAGCCTCGAATCGGCGGCTGAGTTGTGCGCCCTCTTTGTGACGCCGGGCGAGGTTTTGTTCACCTGGCGGGATGGTGTCGGGAAGGAGAAGGTGTTCCGGTCCGACCGCCAACCGTTGGGGCTGAATCCTTCCACGCCCCTGGTGGTGCTGGTGGGGCCAAACCTGCGCGGAGCGGGGGAACTGGTGGCAACGATTTTGCAGGAAAGGGGAGGAGCGATTTTGCTGGGACAGGCGACGGCTGGTCAGGCGGGGTGGTTGGCCGAATCGCGTCTTTCCACCGGTCGTTCGCTATTTCGGGCGCGGGGTGAAATTCTGCTGCCCGGCGGGCGAATGGGGGCCGGGCAGCCTCTTCCGCCAGATGTGGTTCTGGCGGGACCCAACTACACGGATTCTGAAATTTGGACGGGGGGTGAAATGACGATCGCCAGCACAATTGCCGAGGTGCCGCCGATCAAGCGGGCACGGGAGTCGACCTTGATCAATGAGGATGAGGCGGATGTGGGGGAGATCCTGTCTTCCTCGTTGTCGGAGAAGGAGTTAGAGGTAAAGCGTTCCCCTCAAGACCGGGGTCTGCAGAGGGCGGGGGACCTGCTTCGGGGACTTCGCAAGATGCCCCCAAGCCGGCGGGCATAGATTCAGGCGCGGGATTTTCGAAGCCCCTTTTTTCCGCTAGGCTTCCAACGGTGAAACGAATCGTTTTTGTCTGCACCGGCAACGTCTGCCGTAGCCCGATGGCGGAGGAGTTGTGCCGCCGGGAGCTGAACGGGGAACGTCAGATTGAGGTGGAATCGGCCGGCATCGGAGCCGTCACCGGACAGACGCCGAGCCCGTACGCGGTCGAAGTCATGCGGGAGCTGGGCAGCGATATTTCCCGACTGCGCAGCAAGCCAATCACGGCGGAACAGGTCCGCCGGGCCGATCAAATTTTTGTGATGACCTATGGCCATTTGGATTCGCTGCTGCTGCTGTATCCGAGCGCCGCCGATAAAATATTTCTTCTGCGGGAGTTTCAACCCGGGCTTTCGCCGGAAGAGCGGGAAGTCGACGACCCGATCGGCCAGTCCCGCGAAACGTACCGCTTCTGCCGGGACCAGATCCGCCAGGCGATTCCGCACTTGTTGGAAATGGTGCGCAACGGCAAGGCGCCGGCGATGGCCGGATCCGCGGCCGGGCAGATGACGGTGGGGTTGGGCGGAGATGCGACCGCCCGAATTTTGTTGGCCGAAGCCACGGAGGTTCTGCGGCGGGAAGGATGCGCCACGTTGAGCCTGCCGTCCGGCGACCTGGTGGAATTTCCGGAAATTGCGAAGGCGGCGGCGGAGGCGATCTCCGAGGGGCGGATCCAAGGGGCGGTGCTGGTGGGGCGGACGGGGATCGGGTTGGCCATGGCGGCGAACCGTTTTCCGAAAGTGCGGGCGGCGGCGGCGGACACGCCGGAGACGGCCCGTCGTTCCCGGGAACGGTATAACGCGAACGTCCTTTGTCTGGGCGCGGATGAGTTAGGCGCCTCGGACGCCCGGGCTTGTGTGCAGGCCTGGATTACCGGTTCGTTTTCGGCGGGGCGGTTTGAGGGGCGGGTGGAGCGGTTGGCCTCGCTGGGGGGTCCGGGACGGGGGGAGGCCGCGGGACCCGATCTGGCCCGGACCGATCCGGTGGTGGCGGAAGCAGTCCGCAAGGAGCATCGGCGGCAGTCGGAAAACATCGAGCTGATCGCCTCGGAGAACTTTACGAGTGCGGCGGTGATGCAAGTGCAGGGCAGTTGCCTGACCAACAAATATGCGGAGGGATATCCGGGCCGGCGATGGTACGGCGGTTGCGAGCATGTGGATGTGGTGGAGCAGGCGGCGATTGACCGGGCGAAGGAGCTCTTCGGGGCGGAGCACGCCAACGTGCAGCCGCATGCGGGGGCGACGGCGAACGCGGCGGTCTATTTCGCCTTTTTGAAGCATGGCGACAAGATCCTGACGATGGATCTGGCCCACGGCGGGCATCTGACCCACGGCCATCCGAAAAACTTTTCGGGAATGTTCTACACGGTGCGCCATTACGGCGTGCAGGAGAAGACCGAGCTGGTCGATTACGATTCGTTGGAAAAAGCGGCGCTGGAGTTTCAGCCCAAGATGATCACGGTGGGAGCCTCGGCCTATCCGCGGATTCTGGATTTTGCCCGGATGCGGGAGATCGCCGACAAGGTGGGGGCGCTGCTCTTTGCAGACATGGCACACATTTCCGGCCTGGTGGCGGGCGGTGTGCATCCCAGCCCCGTGCCGCATGCGGATTTTGTCACCACGACCACGCACAAGGGCCTGCGTGGGCCGCGGGGCGGGATCATCCTCTGCAAGGCGAAGTATGCGAAGGAGATCGACGCGATGGTGTTCCCCGGGGTGCAGGGTGGACCGCTGATGCACGTGATCGCGGCCAAGGCGGTCTGTTTCCTAGAGGCGCTCAAGCCGGAGTTCAAGGCTTACCAGGCGCAGGTGGTGCGGAATGCCCGCGCGCTGGCGGAAGGGCTGAAAAAGTGTGGTTACCGGATCGTCTCCGGCGGAACGGACAACCACCTGATGCTGGTGGATCTGCGGCCGGCGGGGATGGACGGGAAAATCGCGCAGGAAGCCCTCGACCATGCCGGCATCACCGTGAACAAGAACTCGATTCCGTTCGACACGGCCTCGCCGATGCGGCCCTCCGGGATCCGGCTGGGCACCCCGGCGATGACCACGCGGGGCATGCGGGAATCGGAGATGTTCGATATCGCCCAACTGATCCATCAGGCGTTGCAAAAGCGCAACGATCCGGCGGGGCTGGAGGCGGTGCGGGGCGAAGTCCGCAAGCTGACCGCGCGGTTTCCGCTACCCGCCTAAGGCTGGACGTTTGCAGGCGCCCGCCGATCTGCAGGTCATCGGCTCCGAGCTCGCGATCCGCTGGTCCGACGGTCAGGAAAGTTATCTCCCGCTGGAGGAGCTGCGGAAGCGATGTCCCTGTGCGGCGTGCTGCGGGGAGCCGGGGTTGACGAAACCGATCCCAGGGGCAGGGGAAAGGTTAACGGCAGAAAGTTACCGGTTAAGGGGAATGCAGCGGGTGGGGGGGTATGCGATCCAACCGACGTGGGAGGACGGGCACGGCACGGGGATTTATTCGTGGGAGTATTTGCAAAAGATCGCGAATTCCTCGTCGTAAGTTGTGGCGGGGCGACCGATCGCGGAACAGTTTCCAATGTTCTGGGATCGGGCTAATGCTCTTCGGATGATTCGGGAACCTTCAGCGGCGGTGGTAAGGGGGGATTACGGAGGGGGTGTGGTCTATCTGGGGCGTGATCCGGAGAAGGTGATTTCGGGGCGGGGCGGAGAGACGACGGATCTGGAGCGGGCTTTGGCCGAGAGAAGTCGGGCGACGGAGGGCTGGGACCAGCCTCATCCGCCGGGGGCGGCGATTGGGGCCTTTGATTTTGAAGGGAACTGGCATTTCTCCTTTTTCCGTGAGCTCGAGGTCCGGCCGGCCTCTGATCTTTGGCCCGAGGGCGGGCCGGCCACCATTTTTCCGGGGGGGGAGGAGGAATGGACCTGTCAGACCCATCGGGAGGGTTATGCCGCGATGGTGCGAGCGGCACAGGAGGAGATCCGAGGAGGCGAGATTTATCAGGTAAACCTGGCGAGATTTCTTCACCGGAAGGTGGAGGCGGTCGAGCCGTGGGCCTTTTTTCGGTGGTTGTGGAGGATTGGTCAGGCCCCGCGGAGTTTTTTTTACCGGATGGGGGAGAAGACCCTGGCGGGAGCCTCGATGGAGCTGTTCCTTGGCATCGAGGGGAACCGGATTGTGACGCAGCCGATCAAGGGAACGCGGGGCCGGGAAGCAAACCGCGAGGGGGATGAACGGGCGGCTTTGGAGCTGGGGACCAACCCCAAGGAAGTGGCGGAGCTGATCATGATCACCGATCTTCTGCGGAACGATCTGGGGGCGGTTTGCCAGTATGGAACCGTGCAGGCACGGGATCTGGTGCGGCGGCGGAGCTATTCCCACGTGCACCATCTTTACTCCACGGTGGAGGGAAAACTTCGGCCGGGACTGGGGGCGGTGGAGGCGGTCCGGCAGTGTTTGCCGGGAGGATCCGTGACCGGCGCGCCCAAGCGGAGGGCAGGGGAGATTCTGCGCCGGCTGGAGGTGGAACCGAGGGGTCATTACACGGGAGCGGTGGGTTATTTTGGTTACGATGGCACGGCACGGTTTTCCATGGGGATTCGGATGGCGGAGATAGAGGAAGACCGGGTGCGGTGCGGGGTGGGGAGCGGGATCACGGCGGCATCGGATCCGGAAGGGGAGTACGAGGAGACCAGGATCAAGGCGCGGGTGCTGACCGAGGCGATGGCGGCCTACCTAGCGACGCGGACGGTGCGGGTGTGAGGGGTGTGGAAATGGTGCCGGTTTCTGATGCCGGCTTTCGGCACGGGGTCGGCGTGTTTGAGACGGTGCGGGTGCAGAACGGGAAAGCGCCGTGGTGGCAATGGCATGGGGAGTCGATCCGGGAGTCGGCCCGGGTGCTGGGACTGAAAGTGGCGGAGAAAGAGCTGGAAAAAGTTCCTGCCGGGGACGGTTTATGGCGGTGGTTCGTGACGGAGACGGGAACACGGACTTGGTGGAGTGAGGGGATCGAGCTACCGCCGGCTTCTTATGTCCTGGATCTGGCCGAGACCGGGGTTTGGTCCAACTCGTGGGAGGCGCGCTACAAAACCTTAAGTTATCTCAACCGGATTCAGGCGAAGCGGGAGTCGCTCCAGCCGGATGGGGAGAGGGTGATGTTGAATGAAAAAGGGGAGCTGACCTCGGCGGCCATGGCGAATCTGTTCTGGGTCAGGGATGGGAAGTTGCGAACTCCCGCGCGGGAGTGTGGCTGTCGGGCGGGGACGGTGCGGCGGTGGGTCTTGGAGAGAAGCGGACAAAGGGTGGAGGAAGGAAGATGGCAACCAGGTGAACTGGATCAAGCCGAGGAGGTTTTCGTCACCAATGCAAGAATCGGGATCAAACCGGTGCGTTTATGGAGGGGAAAAACGCTGGCTGGGGTGGGTTTGGCGGGGGAATTGGCGGAGGCCTTTTGGAAAGATGGGCGTCAGGTCAGGGATTGAGGCGGAGGGGCGGTTTCCTTAGCGTGAGTCTCCCATGCGTTGGACCCAAGCCCTGCTTAACACCCTCCGGGAAGCCCCGGCCGAGGCGGAGATTGCCAGCCACCGGCTAATGCTCCGGGCGGGCCTGATCCGCAAACTGGGGGCGGGGCTTTACAGCTTTTTACCGCTTGGGCTGCGGGCTCTCCGGAAAGTGGAGAAAATCATCCGGGAAGAGATGGACCGGGCGGGGGCGCTGGAGGTCTTGATGCCGGGGCTGCAGCCGCCGGAACTCTGGGAGAAAAGCGGGCGGATCACGGCGGCGGCGGACGTGCTCTTCCACGTCAAAGACCACCAAGACCGGAGGTGGGTATTGGGGCCGACCCACGAGGAGGTGGTGACGGATTTGATGGCGGGCGAGGTGCAGAGTTACCGTCAACTGCCGCGGACCTTGTACCAGATCCAGACGAAGTACCGGGATGAGATCCGGCCGCGGTTTGGGCTGATGCGGGCCAAAGAGTTTCTGATGAAGGATGCTTACAGCTTTGATGCCGATGAAGCCGGAGCCAAGAAGAGTTACGAGGCAATGGTGGGGGCCTACCGTAAAATTTTCGAGCGGACGGGCTTGAAGGCGCTGCAGGTGGAGGCGGACACGGGGGTGATGGGCGGGGCGAGTTCGCACGAGTTCAATGTCCCGGCGGAGATCGGCGAGGGTGAGGTGGTGACTGAGGAGGGCGGATCGTATGTGGCCACAATCGAAAAGGCAGAGGGCAAGCCCCCCGTACGGCAGGGCGTGGCGGGGAGTCTGGAGAAGTTCCCAACCCCCGGAATCCGCACCATCGCCGACCTGGCAAAGAAACACGGAGTGGCGGCCCAGGACCAGGTGAAGACCTTGGTTTTCACAAACGGCAAGGAGACGGCCCTGGTGTTGGTGCGGGGGGACGACGAGGCGCAGGAGGCGAAAGTGGCGAGGGCTTTGGGGGCGGAGTTCCGGGCTTCGGCCGACGCGGAGATTAAAGAAGCATTGGGGGCGTCGCCGGGCAGCTTGGGGGCGGTGGCCAGCACCTTGACCGGGAAGAAAGTCACGGTGGTAGCGGACCTGGTGCTCAAAGGTCAGGTGGGGATGACGACCGGGGCGAATGAGAACGGATTTCACTTCAAGGGGGTGGAGGTGGAGCGGGATCTCAAGATCGACAAGTGGGCGGATGTGCGCACGGTGCGGGAAGGGGATCTTTCGGCGGTTGGGAAGAAGTTGAAAGTCAGCCGGGGGATCGAGGTGGGGCATGCTTTCCTGCTGGGGACCAAGTACAGCACGGCAATGGGGGCGAAGTTCCTGGATCCACACGGAAAAGAACAGCCGGCGGTGATGGGATGTTATGGGATCGGGGTGACACGAACGCTGCAGGCCGTCATCGAGGTGCACCACGACAAGGATGGGATTCAGTGGCCGGCCTCGGTGGCTCCTTACACGGTCATGGTGGTGACGCTGGATCTGGCGGATGCGGCGGTGAAGAAGGCGGCGGACGAGGTGATTGCCTCGCTCGAAAAAGCAGGAGTGGATTATCTGTGGGACGATCGGGACGAGCGCCCGGGGGTGAAGTTCAAGGACGCGGACCTCCTTGGTCTTCCCTGGAGGATCACATTGGGGGCGAAGTCATTGGCGGCCGGCGGAGTGGAAATCAAGTGCCGCCGAACCGGGGCGATGGAAATTGTGCCTGCGGCTCAGGCCGGCACTTGGGTGCAGAGCAAGCTACAAACGTAAGCTGGGCGGGTAGGTAGATTATTCCGAGCGCTTGCGCTTGGTGTGGTCTAAAATTTTCTTACGGAAGCGGAGGTTTTTTGGGGTGACTTCGAGGTATTCGTCCTCGGCCAAGTATTCGAGTCCTCGTTCGAGGCTGTGCTTCAGGGGCGGGCTGAGCTGGATGCCTTTGCCGTCTCCTTGGGAGCGCATGTTGGTGAGATGTTTGGATTTGCAGGGATTGACCACCATATCGGCGGGCCGGGAGTTTTCTCCCACGACCATGCCGGCGTAAATCTCTTCCTGGGGACCGACGAAAAGGGTTCCGCGTTCCTGCAGTCCGTCGAGGGCGTAGGCGGTGGAGGTGCCGGGCTCCAGAGCGACGAGCACCCCGTTGATCCGGGCGGGAATTTCCCCGCGGAAAGGACCGTATTCGCGGAACAAGTGGGAAATAATGCCCATGCCCTTGGTGAGGTTTTGGAGATCGGTTTCAAAGCCGATCAGGCCACGGGTGGGGATGGCGGCCCGGATCGAGGTGTTGTCCCCGTTGGGCTTCATGTCCTCGATCTCGGCTTTGCGGCCGGCGAGGTTGCCCATGATGTCGCCCAGGGCGAAGGAGGGGATTTCCGCGTAAAGGGTTTCGATGGGCTCGAGCACCGAGCCGTCCGCCGCTTTCTGAAAAATAACCTCCGGTCGGGAGACAAGAACTTCAAAGCCTTCCCGGCGCATCTGTTCGAGCAGGATGGCGATCTGCATTTCCCCGCGCGCCTTGATTTCGAACGAGCCGGCGGAGCCTCCGTCGGTAAAGCGGAGACTGACGTTGGTGCGAATTTCCTTATCGAGCCGTTCCCGGAGATGGCGAGCAGTGAGGAACTTGCCTTCGCGACCCGCGAGCGGGGAGTCGTTGACGAGAAACTGCATGTGAATGGTGGGCGGATCGATGGCGACGTAGGGAAGCGGGGTGCGGTCCGGCTTGTCCGCGATGGTCACGCTGATTTCGGGGGTGGCCAAGCCGGCCAGGCCGACGATGTCGCCGGCGGAGGCGCTCTCGATTTCAATGCGCTCGAGGCCGCGGTGGGAAAAAAGCTTGGTGACGCGTCCCGTTTCGGGTTTGCCCTCCGGATTGAGGGCGGCGACCGGGTCTCCCATTTTGATGGTGCCGGAGACGATTCGGCCGATGGAAATACGTCCGACGAAATCGGAATGGTCGAGATTGGCGACGAGCATGGCAAAGGGAGCTTCCAAGTCGCCTGGAGGCGGTGGGACCACCTGCAGGATGGTCTCAAAGAGCGGCTTCATGCCGGCGGCCTTGATTTCGGGGGTCACTTTTCCTTCCCACTTTAGGGTGGCGTATCCCTCCTTGGCGGAGGCGTAGACGGCGGGGAAATCAAGCTGGGCATCGGTGGCGTCGAGTTCCAGAAAGAGTTCAAAAACCTGATCGAGGACTTTCTTGGGATCGGCATTTTCGCGGTCGATCTTGTTGAGGACGACGATCGGTTTGGCTCCGACGGCGAGGGCCTTGCGCAGAACGAACTTGGTCTGGGCCTGGGGACCCTCGGCGGCATCCACAACGAGAAGTACTCCGTCGATCATGCGGAGGATTCGTTCGACCTCGCCGCCAAAGTCGGCGTGGCCGGGGGTGTCCACGATGTTGACCCGGGTACCCTCGTACTCAAAAGCGGCGTTCTTGGCCCGGATAGTGATGCCACGTTCCCGCTCTAGGTCCATGGAGTCCATCATCCGCTCGGCGACCACCTGATTGGAGCGGAAGGTGCCAGCTTGGCGCAGGAGCTGGTCGACCAAGGTGGTCTTTCCGTGGTCCACGTGTGCGATGATCGCAATATTTCTGAGTTTTAGATCTGCCATAAAAATCCCAAAATAGCAGGTTTTTGGTCCGGGGCGAGACCGGATTTGGGAATTTCGGCGGTTCCCCGCCCCACGGAAAGGGGGCATATTACCTTTCTATGAAATCCACCCGTTACCTGATCGTGTTTGCTGCCCTGGCTGCGATTGCCGGGCTGATGTGGCTCTATAAAGGAAAGGACTGGCTGATCCGGGACGCAATTGTCAGCGCGACGGAAAAGGCCACGGGGGTCCATGTTCATTTGGGAAGCATTCGGGTGGAGCTCACCAAGGGGGATGGCCAGTTGAAGGACTTTCGCCTGGGAAATCCCAAGGGATTTAGCCGGGATGAGTTGCTGGCCATCGGCAAAGGGACGGTGGATCTGGATCTTAAGTCGATCACTGGTTCGGTGGTTCGTGTGCAAAAAGTGGATCTGAACGACGTCTCGATCCTGTTCGAGGGAAGTGGGAAGAGAAACAACATGAACGCCTTGAAGGCCCAGGTGAATGAGCGGTCTTCGCGGCCCCAAAAGGGGAAGGCCGATCAGGAGAAGAAAATCCGGATTGCCTCCCTTGTGATGAATAATGTGAAGCTCGATGTGCGGATGTCGGGAATTGCCAAAGTGGGTAACCTGAACCTCGGCACGATCCGCATGAGCAACCTGGGAGGAGCCAACGGGGCGCCCGCCTCCGAAATCGCCGCCCAGATTTCCAATGAAATCAGTTCCCGGGCCACCACCGCGGTCATCCAGAACATGGCGCAGCTGGCCGGGCAGATGGGCCAGGATGTGACGAAGATGGCGGAAGGTTTCGGAATGGAAGTTCCCGGCGTGGTTCAGGAAGCCGCCGGATTTCTCCAGAACCTTTTCAAATAACGATCCGTTCCGCGGGATGATCCGGCCGGAGGGTTCGCTCGGTTGGGCGTGCGTGCGGGGTCTGACCCGCGGGGCCAGCCGGTTGGTGCTGGTCGATGCCGGGATGGGGGGTCGACCCATCAGGGCCGGGGTTTTGCTGGGGGCGGGTTTGGCCTTGGCCCGGCGTCTCAGGAAGGAAGTGGCGGACGAACGGGTTGGGATCCTGCTTCCCCCGGGGGCGGGAGGGACGATCGCCAATCTCGGTTGTGTTTTGGCGGGTAAGACTCCGGTCAACCTGAACTTCACGTCGGGCCGATTGGCTGCGGAGTCGGCCGTGCGGCAGGCCGGGGTCCGGACGGTGATCACCGCCAAGGCGATGGAGGAAAAAGTAGGGGAACATTTTCCCCGGACCGAACGCAAACTGGATCTGGCGGTTACCCTCAAGGAGGAAAAAACATCGGCGGTGTTCTGGTCTCTTCTGGCCGTCTTGTTGCCGACCAGGATTTTGGCGCAGGTGGCCGGGGTTCCGAGTGAGGGTGGGGACCGGGAAGCGGGGCTGCTGTTCACCAGCGGCAGTACGGGGGAGCCCAAGGGGGTCGTTCTCACGCATCGAAATCTTTTGGCGAATCTAGCCCAAATTGAGGGTGTTCTAGGGGATCTGAGGATCCAATCGCTTCTCGGGTGTTTGCCTTTGTTTCACAGTTTTGGTTTCACCGTGACCCTTTGGTGGCCAATGACCGGCGGGCCGCGGGTGGTGACGTATCCAAGCCCGCTGGACCCGCACGCTTTGGGGGAGGTGATTCACAGCCATCAAGTGGAGCTGGTCGTCACGACGCCGACTTTTCTGCGGACGCTCATGCGGAGAGCGGGGAAAGATAAGCTCGGGTCGCTTCGGATGGTGGTGACAGGGGCCGAAAAATTGCCGTCCTCCCTGCGGCAGGAGTTTGAGGAGAAAATCGGGGTCAAGGTGTATGAGGGGTATGGAATGACCGAGGCATCGCCGGTGGTTTCGGTGAACGTGCCGGGGGCAGAGCGGGCAGGATCGGTGGGGAAGCCGGTCCGAGGAATGGAGGTGCGGACGGTGGATGAGATGACCCGGCAGGTGTTGGCGAAGGGTGAGGCCGGGATTTTGGAATTTAAGGGGGCCAATGTCTTTCCCGGATATCTAAGCCGCCCCGATCTGACCGAAAAAGTCCTCCAGGAGGGTTGGTATCATTCCGCGGACTATGGGCGGCTCGATGGGGAAGGCTTTCTTTTCATCGAAGGACGGCGGGCGCGCTTTTCCAAGATCGGCGGGGAGATGGTTCCGCACGGGGTGGTGGAAGAGCAGTTGGCGGCGTGGTGCAAAAAACATGGGCATGGCGGGGAGGGTGGACTTGAAGTGATGGTGACCGCGGTGGAAGACGAGAAGAAGGGGGAGGCCCTGGTGGTGCTTCACTGTTTCGAGCTGGATCCGGCCGAAGTGGAGAAGGCTTTGCGGGAGGCGGAGCTTCCGAATCTTTGGATTCCAAAAAAATTCAAAAGGGTGGAGAAGATTCCTCTGTTGGCGAGTGGCAAGCTGGATCTGGCGGCGGCGAGGAAATTAGCGCAGAGTTAAGAGAGTCAGGCGCTGTTAGCTCAATTGGATAGAGCATCTGACTTCGGATCAGAAGGTTAGAGGTTCAAGTCCTCTACGGCGCACTTGGGAAGGGCTAGCGGGTTTGGCGGAAGAGCATTTGGGGCAGGAACGGAAGCGCCAACGAAAGATTCCAGCCCAACGACTGGCCCAAAGGATGGAGCACGGCCTGCTGGAGCCAACGGGCCCAGCGGAGACGGGGGGCAAAGGTCCGGTCGAGGGTTTTTGCGGTCTGATCCGAGCAGGAGATCCAATCCAATTCACCCCGTGACCAACCGGCCAGGGGTTCCGCCGCCAGAAAAGCCCCTTCTACAGCCATCGACATGCCGTTGCCGGTGAGCGGGGGAATCATGGTCAGGGCATCGCCCAGGCGAATCCCGGACTGGTCTGCTGCCCGGCGAGGAAGCAGAGAGATGGCCGAGACACTGGAAAAGGAGTCTTCATCCCAGCGGACTCCTTGAAGCCGGTGATGAAGAGCCGAACCGGGTTCGCCGCCAAGCCAGCTTCGCCATTGGCGGGCGAGATCCGGAATGGTTTCACGAGTTCGAAAGAGGCCGCAGACGTTCACGCGGTTTTGCTCCACCGGACACAGGCCCACATAGCCGTGTCGGGTCAGGTGCATCTCCAGGTCGTTGTCCGAAGAGAGATCCAAGGCGTGGGCCTTGAGGCCAATCCAGCGCCAGCCTTCTTCCCGGACAGCCGGTTGGCGACCCGTGGCGGTGACCCAGCCTTCTCCGGTCGCGGAGGTCTGCCGGGCCTTGAGATGCAGATGTCCTCCGGCGGACTTGAAATGATTCGCGAGGAGTTGATCGAGACGATGGCGGGAAAGGCAGAGAGCGGGGCGGGGCAGGGTTTTGCCAGGGAGAGACTGGCGGCCCCGGAAGACCCGGAGTCCCGCCGAGGTGCGCGCTCCCGTCTGCGTCAAAGTTGCCGGCGGAAGCAGGGAACGCAAAAGGTCATGTCCGCGGCCGCTGAGATACTCCCCGCAAACACGGTGGCGGGGATAGGTGCCGGCCTCGTACAGGACGACGGGAACGTTGAGCCGGCGAAGCCGCAAACCCAGGGTGAGCCCGGCCAGCCCGCCGCCAACGATGTGGACGGTTTTCATTCGTATTTTTCAGCAGAAAAAAAGTGGGTGAAGGGTCCGGCGGCTTTTTCCGTGAAGTGCCAACCGGTCCGGTTCGGCCAGAGAAGACCCAGTTCATTCCGGGTAAAACCAGCCTCCACACTGATGCGGGCATCGTGGCGGGTGACGGGATGACAGCCGATCAGACCGAGACTTCGGGCCGCCCACCAAGCCAGCCGGCACCGCCGGGGTTCCGCCGCGGAAAAGGAAACGGTTTTCCGGGCCAAGGCCGTGAACAGACGCATGATTCCCGGTGCTTCGAGGTGATGGAGAAAGAGGTTGGCCAGAGCGGCATCGAGGGTGGGCCCCTCCTCCACCCACTCGGACACATCGGCCGTGATCACGGTTGGAAGCCAGTTACAGCGGCGCAGGTGGGTGAGAGTGGATTCCGGAACGACGGGCTGGCGATCGACAAAAAAAATCCGGGCCCCCTGTCCTCCCTTTGGGTAGGCGCGCAGGAGAACCGTGCCGAGCAGGGAGCCGTCACCGGCGCCCAGGTCCGCCAACGAGGAGGGTGGCCGCACGGGATATTTTTCAGAAAACCACCGGGTCCAGACCGAGACCTGTCCCAAGAGGGGATGAAGGCGCTGGAGATCCCGGCGGCTGGCTTGGGCCGCGGGGTTTTCGGGGGGGAGGGAGTCGAGGAGTTCGGGGGTGAGGACGCGGGCCTTCACCTCCGCACCTCCAGGAAGGCCCCGAAGCTGGAAAAACCGGCGCCAAAAGAAGCAAGCCACCAGATTCCGTCCGGCACGCCATTTTGGAGGGCGGCGTCGAGAGCGAAAAGACATGATGGGCTGCTCATGTTTCCGTGATGCCGGAGAACTGAAGAGCTGGGTTCGGTATCCTTTTCCGTCAGTCCGAACTCCCGCCGGAGAGCACGCAGGACTTCACGTCCGCCGGCGTGCCAGATCCATCCGGTCACTTCCGCCGGTTTCCGCCGGTGCAGAGTGCAGGCGCGGTTGAAGACCGTGCGGGCGTGCTGGGCGGATAGGGAGGGAACTTCCGCGGAAAGGAGATTCCGCAGAAGGCCGCGGCGGTGATCGAAGCGAAGATGCTCGCGGTGTTCCGGAGCGGAGTGGCGGGCCGACCCGGTCCAGCGGACGGAAGGGCCTGTCCTGGCATTTTCCGAGCCAAGGAGGACGGCAGCCGCGCCGTCCCCAAAGAGGCAGGCACTGATCAGGACCCCGGGATCGTTATCGAGATAGGATGCGGCCGTACAAATTTCCACACAGGCGACTAAAATATGGCGGGCCCGACCGGACTGAAGAAGGGCGGCGGCTTGGTCCAAGGCCGGCAGGGCGGCGCCACACCCTTGCCCCACCAGATCGAGAAGGGCGGCGGAAGGGGGTAGGCCCAGACTTTCGGCAACGTAGCTCGAGAGGCCGGGGCAGAGGTATCCAGTGCAAGTGGTAACGAAAAGGGCGTCAACGTTGCCCGGGGCGAGGCCGGCTTTGGCCAAAGCCTGACGGGCGGCACGGGTGGCCAACTCCGGAGCGTGCTGGCGAAAGCGGGCCATCATGGCATCGGGCTGAAAGACGAAGGCCTCACGAACCTCGTCTAAGGCAAGATGCCGGCGTTCGATGCCGTTTTTTCCGGAAAGCACCTTGCGCAGGAGATTTTGGGATTTTTCGGTCAGTTCGGCAAAGGTGGCGTCGGTCTCCAAGGTTTGGAGGACCTCAGCTTGGGCAAAGGAGCGGGCAGGAACGGCGAGACCGAGGGAGTGGATGAACATGGCGGGTGGAAGGCGGAAGGTTTAGGTGGAAGGAAAAGACTGAAGCAAGAAATGCCGGAGGCAAAAGGAACTAAAGAAGTTTCTTTAGCTGCGTAAGGGTGCGGGTGTTGACGACGTCCTGGGCCGTTAGCCACCCCTTGCGGGCGATGGTCACGCCAAGGTCGAGAAAACGCAGATGATCCGTCTTGTGGGCATCG
This sequence comes from uncultured Akkermansia sp., assembly GCA_964635945.1. Lineage (GTDB taxonomy): Bacteria > Verrucomicrobiota > Verrucomicrobiia > Methylacidiphilales > Verrucolacustridaceae > Verrucolacustris. The sequence goes on from CAZWQT010000004.1 coordinate 18,877, forward strand.
GGATTGATGCAACAAAGCACGCCCAGATCGCGCGCGCGGTGCCACCAGCGCCAATCGAGATCGAGGCGCCACGGGTTGCAGTTGAGTTCGATCCAGGTGCCAGTGGCGGCGGCGGCTTCCAACACTTTGGGAAGGTTGACGGGGTAGGGTTCCCGCTCCAGGAGAAGGCGACCCGTGGGATGGCCCAGACAGGTGACGTGTGGATTTTCCATGGCGCGGATGAGGCGGTCGGTGTTGTCCTTTTCATCAGAACTGAAGCCGGCATGGATGGAGGCGATGACGTAATCGAGTTCCGCAAGAACCGAATCGGGAAAATCCAGCTTTCCGCCCTTGAGGATATCGCATTCGGTGCCGGCCAGGAGAACGCAGGCCGGCTTCTTGCGGTTCAAGGCGCGGATGGCCTCGACCTGGACCAAGAGTTTTTTTTCGTCGAGTCCGTGGGCCTGAAAAGAGGAGCGGGAATGGTCGGCGATGCCCAGCCATGCCAGTCCGAGATCCGCACCGGCTTTGGCCATGGCTTCCAGAGTATCCTGGCCGTCGCTGGCGACGGTGTGGTTGTGGAGGCAGCCACGGATCTCGTCGCGGGTGAGGAGTTCCGGGAGCTTTTTCTTTGCGGCGGCCTGGATCTCGCCCTGATCCTCGCGAATTTCCGGAGGCATGTAGTCAAGGCCAAGGGCGCGGTGCAAATCTTTTTCCTCTTGGAGGGGCATGGCCTTTTTTGATCCCTCTTTGAACAGGCCCCATTCACTAAGATGCAGACCGTGTTCGATGGCGCGCTGGCGCATGGCGATGTTGTGCTCCTTGCCGCCGGTGAAGTGGGCGAGGGCGGTCGCCCAGGATTCGGGGGGGACGACGCGAAGGTCGCAGGGCAAGCCGCCGGTGAGGATGACGCTCGACTTGGTTTCGCCGTGGGCGACGACCTTTTCCACCTGGGGTGCGGACGTGAAAGCCTTCATGACTTCCTTGGGCCTTGAGGAGGTGGCGATGAGATCCAAATCCTTGACCACTTCCTTGCCGCGGCGGAGGCTGCCACCGATGTCCGCTTTTTGCACCGCCGGACATGTTTGTAAGTAGATGAGGAGATCTTGAGCGGCGGGCAGCGCGTCCCCCAAGCGGTGGAGTTTCCCGTAGGCGGCCCGACGGGCCATCGCCTCCAGCAGGTTGGTGGCAGTCTTTTCGCCAAAACCTTCGAGGGAGGCCAGGCGACCGTCGCGGCAGGCTTTTTCCAGAGCTTCCCGGGATTCGATCTTCAGTTTTTCCCTGAGGATTTTGAGCTTTTTGGGGCCGAGGCCGGGCAGGTCGAGCAGAGAGAGCAGGCCGGACGGGATCGAGGCGCGCAGTTTTTCGAGGTAAGGCAGCTTGCCGGTGGTGACCAAGGTGGTGATTTTTTCGCGAAGAGCTTCGCCGATTCCGGGAAGGTCTCCCAATTTGCCCGCGGCAACCAGTTCCGAGAGGTCGGCCGGGGCGGTCTCAAGGGTGCGGGCGGCGTTGTGGTAGGCCCGGCACTTAAAGGGGTTTTCCCCCTGAAGCTCGAGGATGGTGCCAATCTCCCGAAGAGCGGAAACGGCATCGTCTTTGGTCATGCGCAAATCGTAAAGGCTTTTTCACGATCGAGGGAGGCGAAAGGAGGGTTCCAGTTGCCCGCCTCCACGGGAGAGGCGATGCTTTGGGTGTCTTCTGATGAGCGCCGCATTCAACGATTACGTGCTGACGACCAGCCTCGAGCAAGGGTGGGTGACGAACGAGCAGGCTGCCCAGGTGCGGGTGGTGCTGGCTGCCAATCCCATGGTGGCGGCCCTGGATCTCATGGAAGAACAGCAACTTCTGCCTTCCGAGCATGTGAAAACCCTGCGGGATCTGATCGCCCAAGCGGGGGGAGAGGCGGAACAGGATCCCAGCCTGATTCGGGCCTACTTGGAAGCGGCCGTTCAATTTGGTGCCAGTGATCTGCACGTCGGACCCGATGCCCCTGCGTTGGTTCGTTTGCACGGGCAACTCACTCCTTTGGAAGGCGCCGGGGCCCGACATTTGGCTCCCCAGGAAACCGAGCAAATAGCCCGGTCCTTTTTAACTCCGCGGCAGGTTAGCCGGGTCGAGGAACATGGATCGATTGATTTTTGTTACGATGTGCCCGGGCTGTCCCGATTCCGTGCGAGCGTGGTTCGACAACGAAGGGGTTGGGAGTCGGTATTCCGGGTTATTTCCAGCCGGATCCGAACCATGGACGAGTTGGGACTTCCTCCGGTCCTAAAAACGCTGACGCGTTACCACAACGGTCTGGTGCTGGTGACAGGGGCGGTGGGAAGCGGCAAGTCGACGACCTTGGCGTCCATGGTCGATCATATCAACAAGGAGAGAAAAGATCATATCATCACCCTGGAGGATCCCGTGGAGTGTGTTTTTCGTCCCGCGGGGTGTCAGGTTTCCCAGCGAGAAATCGGCAGCAACTCCCAAACCTTCTCCTCGGCGTTGCGGGCCTCGCTGCGTGAAGATCCGGACGTGATTATGGTGGGAGAAATGCGGGATTTAGAAACGATCGCCCTGGCGATCACCGCCTCCGAAACAGGGCACCTGGTGTTGGGGACGCTGCATACGAGCACGGCTGCGCGGACGTTGGACCGGCTCCTGGATGTTTTTCCGATCGATCAGCAGGCTCAGATCCGGACGATGGTCAGCGAGTCCCTTCGCGGGATCGTCTGCCAGCAGCTGATTCCCCGAAAGGACGGGCACGGCAGGGTCCTGGCCCTGGAAGTTTTGGTCAACAATCCGGCGGTGGGGAATCTGATCCGCGAGGCCAAGACGTTCATGCTCCCGGGGGTGATGCAGACAGGGAAGAAACTGGGGATGAGGTTAATGGACGACAGTCTCCAGGAACTTCTGGACCAAAACCTGATCACGCCGGAGGAAGCTTACCGGCGGGCCGAAAACAAGAAGGCGTTTGCGACCGCTTTCGCGGGACAATTGTAATGAACCATCCCATCGACGAGATGTTTGGCATACTGGTGGAGCGGGGGGGGAGCGACCTCCATCTTTTGGAAAGCCAGCCTCCCAAGATCCGGCGGCACGGGGAAGTCATGCCGATCCGGGATGAGCCGCTCACCCATGACGAGATGGTGCGCTTGCTGCAGCCGATCTGCTCACCGCCGGCCTGGAAAAAGTTTTTGGAGACCGGAGATTTGGATTTCGCCTACGAAATGGACGAAGCCAACCGCTTCCGCTGTAACTTTTACAAACAGCTCCACGGATTGGGGGCGGTGTTCCGGATCATCCCCACCAAAATCAAGACCCTGCAGGAACTGGGCGTGCCTGCGATCATTAACAGTTTTGGGAATTTTAAGTCCGGGCTGGTTCTTGTGACGGGGCCAACCGGTTCAGGCAAGTCGACGACTCTGGCGGCAGTGATCGATTCCATCAACTCCACGTATTCCCGGCACATTGTCACCGTGGAGGAGCCGATCGAGTTTGTGCATCCCAACAAGAAGTCTGTCATCACCCAGCGGGAGGTTCCTAATGAGACACCGAGTTTTGCGGCGGGCCTCAAGGCGGCCTTGCGGGAGGACGCGGATGTGGTGTTGGTGGGTGAGATGCGGGACCTGGAAACGATTGCCCTGGCCCTGACCGCGGCGGAGACGGGCCTCCTTGTCTTCGGGACCCTGCACACCAACAATGCCCGCAAAACGGTGGACCGCATCATCGACGCCTTTCCAAGCGACCAGCAGGAGCAGATTCGGACGATGTTGGCCAACTCCCTGCGGGCCGTCTGTGCCCAGCTCCTGCTCAAGCGATCGGACGGGGGTGGGCGGTTGGCGGTGAATGAGATCCTGATCTCCAACAATGCAGTGGCGGCGATCATCCGCGAAGGCGCCACCATGAAACTGAACGACGTCCTCAAGACCGGTAAGGCCGAAGGAATGCAGCTGATGGATGACGCGATCGCCGGACATCTCCAGGCGGGTCGTATCTCGCCCATGGAGGCCTATATGAAGGCGATCGACAAGCAACGGTTTCAGGAGCTGTTGCCTAAAGATGCGGGAATCGGATGAGCTGCGAGCGGACGATGCCCGAGGCGTTGGCCCGGGCCACCCAAACTTGTCGGGATCAGCGGGAGATGAGTTTCCTCGAGGCCGAGGATTTGGCCGCGGGGCTGGCCGACCCGGGTGTCGCGGACAGTGCGAAAGTGGATTTTTTGTTGGCATGGGCGGCCAAAGGGGAGACGGCCAGCGAACTGGCGGGGTTGGCCCGGGCCTTTTTGGGAAAAGCCCGGCCGGCGGGACTGACCGGGCGCTGGGGCGGCCTGCCCCTGGCCGATACTTGCGGGACGGGCGGTGGGGGAAGACCGATCGTCAACATTTCCACGGCCGCGGCCATGGTCGCGGCTGCCGCGGGAGTGCCGGTGGCCAAGCATGGAAACCGCGGGGTCACCCGGCCCAGCGGCAGTGCGGATGCCCTGACGGTGCTGGGGGTGGCGGCGTCCAAGGATGCGGGAGAGCTGGCGGACTGTCTTGGACATGTGGGATGTGCCTTTCTATTTGCGCCCAATTTTCATCCCGCGTTTGCGGGGGTGGCGGGGGCCCGGAAAAGCCTGGCCGCCCAAGGGAAACGAACCGGTTTTCACATGCTGGGGCCGCTGGTGAATCCGGTTCGCCCGGAAGTGCGGATGATCGGGGTGTTCCGGGAAGAGGATATGGAAAAGCTGGCCGGGGCCCTCGAAAAATTGGGGTGTCCCGCTTTCGCCGTCATTTTTGGGGAGGATGAAAAGGGGGCGCCCCTCGGTGAGCTATCCCCGCTGGGGAGGTGCCGCTTGCGGGGGAGTCTGCATGGAAAACCCTTCGACCTGACGGAGGAAAGATCCCCGAAGGCCCGGGGTGTTTCCCAGGATCTGGAGGCGGGGGATGCCAAGCAAAGCGCCGCCAAAATCACCGAAGTATTGGAAGGAGAAGGTCTGCCGGCGGTGCGGGATGCCGTGGCGTGGAATGCCGGGGTGATCCTCTGGTTGGCGGGTCAGGCCAAGGATTGGGCGGAAGGGAGAAAGAAAGCCGATGAGACCATCTCCCAAGGTGCGGCGCGTGCCTTGCTGGAACGTTGGAAGACATGGAGTCGAGGAAGACTCGTTTAAAAAATAAGAAGATTGGATAACCCGAGAGGGGTTTAGTTTTTAAGGCTTTAGGGATGGAGGGTAATTCGAAGCTACCAGGTTCTCTCCTTGGATAAGGGCTAAGCTGCTAAACAGCTTCCCCTAGGAAAGGGTTGGAGGATTTTTCGCGGCCGACGGTGGTGGTGGGGCCGTGGCCGGGGTAGACCGCCGTGGTTTCGGGGAGAGTGAGAATTTTTTTACGAATACCGGACAGGAGCAGGTCCCGGTCGCCCCCGGGCAGGTCCCAGCGACCGACCCCATCGGCAAAGAGCACATCGCCGCCAAAAAGCTGGCCGGAATTGGGAAGATAGAGGCAAAGGCTGCCGGGGCAGTGGCCGGGGACGTGGAGGAGTTTGGCTTGGGTCCATTCAGCCGGCACGGGGCTGGATTCGTCCAGCAGCCGGGTGGCTTGGACCGGGCGAAGGCGCTGGGGCAGGCCGAAAGCGAGCATGGAGTCGGGCTCGAGGCAGAGGAAGGCGGTGTCGGGGTGGTAGTAGACGGGGCAATCGGCCCAGTCGGCGAGGTCGGCCGCGTCCCAGATGTGGTCCCAGTGGCCGTGGGTGAGGAGGAGGGAGTGCGGCTTGATCTTTTTTTTCTTCAGGAAGTCGAGGAAGCCTTCGGGGGCATCGATGGCGAGGCGGTGGCCGCCTAGGTCGAGGAGGTAGGCGTTGGTGGCGGCGAGGCCGCCGCAGTAGCTCAAGGGTTCAGACATCGTTACCCCATTTTAAAGGTCTTCGTTTACGTTTACGATTCCGTTTAAGAAAACTTGAAAAAAGAACTGCGGTGGGCGCAGGCCGGATTGGAGAATAGGGAGAGAGGCGGTATGCTGGGAGGAATGAGATGGATGTGGATGACAGCGGTTCTGCTGGTGGCCGCGGGTGAGGTGTGGGCAGAGGAGAAGCCGAAGGAGGAGAAGAAGGTTGAGCCCGCGGGGTTGAGTGTGGAGGAGAACCTGAAACTAGGGCGGGGGATGGCTTTTCAGGCTTTTGCCGCGGAGCAACAAGAGGCATGGAGGGCAGCGAAGGACCTGTACACGGCGGCCCTGGAAAAAGCGCCCGAGATTCCCTGGATCCGGTTGCGGCGCGGGTTCTGCCTGGTGAAGCTGGAGGACCTAGAGGCGGCCCGACTGGATTTTGAAAAAGCCGTTTCGCAGGGGATTTCGAAGGACAAGAACGATGCCATCAACGATTTGCAGAGTCTGATCACCTTGCGGTCGAAGGCGGGGCCGATGGGGGAGTTCCGGGACCCGAAGGCGGCGATCGCTCTTTCGATCCGTTTGGTGGAGCTAGACCGAAATACGGACAACGTTTTATTGGAGGCGGCCTGTTTGGCGGAGTCGGACCAGTACATGCGGGCCCAGGAGCTGCTGGTGGGGCGGTTACGGGAAGTGGAGGTCGCGGAGGAAAAGGTGCGCCTCCAAGAGGCGATTGAGACGTTCCGGCGACAGAGCAAGTTCGGGCCTGCCTTGGAGGGGCTGGAATTGGAGAAGGAAGGGAAGTTTCTCCAGGCCCTGGACTGTTACACGGCCGTGTTGGATCAGGCCCCCGATACGGCTTGGGTCCTGGTGCGGCGCGCTCACTGTTTGGCGCGGACGGGGGATCCGGCCGGAGCCAAAGCGGATTTGCGGCGGGCGATGCGGCTGATTCCTGAGACGGCCACGGACCGGGTGATGTTGGCCTGGGCGAAGGCGACCTGTCCTTATCTTGAATACCGGGACGGAGCCGGGGCGGTGAGTCTGGCGAAGCGGGCGATCCAGGATGAACCGCTTATCCAGACCTACGCCATTCTGGCCGCGGGGTACGCGGAGCTGGGGGATTTTCGCAAGGCTCAGGAGACGGTGATGCTGGCCCTGAGCAAGGGTCCGACTCCCGAGGAGAAGAAAATGCTCGAGGAAAAACTGGCGCAGTTCCGCGAAAAGAAGTCCCGTCGGGACGAGTGGGCACCCCGGGAGGGGAGTTCCGATCCTGCCTAAGGTTTGGTCGCGCCAGTTTTTTCAGCTAGCAACCTAGGATGTCATGGAAGCGTATCGGGGGAATTCTGGCGGCCGGGTGGCTGGCGGGATGCAGCAAGGGTGGAATGGATAAAAGTCCGCTCATTGACCGGGAAATCTTTTTCGGCAACCCGGCGCTGGCCAGCCCTCAGATTTCCCCGGACGGACGATGGGTGGCCTTTCTCCAGGAGCGTCATGGCATCCTGAATCTGCATTTGGTGGCCTGGGGGCAGCCGATGGGAAGTGCCCGCCCTTTGACGGATGAGAAAGAACGCCCGCCGGCGGGATTTACGTGGACAAGGGATTCGAGGTTCTTGCTGGTTTCCCAGGATTCGGGGGGAGACGAAAATTACCGGCTCCGCCGGCTGGAGTTGTCGGCACCGGCCGATTCCGCCACAGGGTTGCCGGTGGCCCAGGAGGTTGCCCTGAAAAAGGGGGCACGGGCGATGGTCATGGCCCTCCCAAGGGGGCGCCCCGGCGAAGCCCTTCTGTTGGTGAACGAAAGGGACGAGAAGTTTTTCGATGTGGAGAAATTGAACATCGATACCCTGGAAAGAACCCCTGTCTGGGAAAACCGAGAAGGTTGTGCGGATATCATCGCGGATTTGGATGGAAAGATCCGGTTGGCGACGCGGATGACAGCCGACGGGGGGACGGAGCTTTGCCGGGTCGACGGCCAGAAACTCTCTCCGCCCATCCTGAAGGCAACCTGGCAGGAGGGCATGGGGGGGTTCCGGTTCCGACCCGGAAACCAGACTGCCTATGTGGAAACGAACGTGGGAGCGGAGCATGATCTTTCCTACCTGGCGGAGATGAATCCGCGGACGGGAGAATTGGAGAAGCTGGAGTCAGACCCCCTTGGGCGGGTGGACATATCGCGGGCGGCCTTTTCCGAGGCCACCGACGAACTGGTGGGCACGGTCTACCTGGATGACCGGAAACGGAACTACTGGCGGGATGCGGCCTTCGAGTCCGATTTCAAGCATTTGCGGGATCAGTTCCCGGGACAGGAAGTGGGGCTGGCCGACATGTCGGGCAACGACCGGAAGTGGATGGTGTTGGTCACGGCGGATACCGATCCGGGCACGTATTATTTCTTTGATCGAGACGGGAAGAATCTCGTGAAGTTCGGCGAACTCCGGCCGGATCTCCCCAAGGAGCGCCTTTCTCCGATGAGGCCGATTCGGTATGCCTCTTCGGATGGGTTGGAAATTCCCGCCTATCTGACCCTGCCCCTGCACCGCGAGGGCAAGAACCTGCCGCTGCTGGTGATGCCCCATGGGGGACCGTGGGCGCGGGATTACTGGGGATATAACGGAAACGCCCAGTTTTTTGCCAACCGGGGGCTGGCGGTCTTGCAGCCGAATTTCAGGCAGTCGACCGGTTACGGAAAGAAATTTTATGCGGCGGGGCGGCACCAGTGGGGCGAGAAGATGCAGGATGATCTGACTTGGGGGGTTAAGCATCTGGTGGAAAAAGGGGTGGTCGACCCCAAGCGGGTGGCGATTTATGGTGGCAGTTACGGAGGGTATGCGGCTTTGGCCGGGTTGGCCTTTACCCCGGAGGTTTATGCGGCGGGCGCTTCCTTTGTCGGTCCCTCGAACCTGTTCACCTTGTTGAACTCGATTCCCCCGTATTGGGAGTCCGTCCGGCGGCAGTTTGACTATTTTGTGGGGAATCCGTCCGAGGCCCAGGATCAGGAAAGGCTGAAACGGCAATCGCCTCTGTTTTCCGTGGAGAAAATGAAGGCTCCGCTCCTGGTGGTGCAGGGGGCAAATGATCCCCGGGTGAAGAAAGCGGAGTCCGACCAGATTGTGGAGGCCTACCGGAAACGGGGTTTGGCGGTGGAGTATCTGGTGGCGGAGGATGAGGGGCACGGATTTGCCCGGCCTGATAACCGTTTGGCGGCGATGCTGGTTTTGGAGAGGTTTCTCCATCGGCATGTGGGGAGCGACCTGCAAAAAAACGCTCCGGACTGGATGGAAAAAAAAGCCCAATCCCTCGAAAAAGCCGGCACAGTTCGCGACGGGGCAAAAAAGTAAAAAATTCTGGCCGCTTCTTTGGGCCGACTGAGGTGGACAAATTCACAGGTGGGTTTTCAGAGGAGAAACGCCGAAATACCCTCAAGTTATTCACAGTTAATTTTTGCTGTGGACGAATTGGAATTGGTTGTTTTCGGGGCTGGATTAGAACTGACTCCAGTTCATTGAAAGAACAGAGTCTGGTGAGGGAGGCGAAAGCTTGCTCTCACTTGAAGGCTCTCAGGATAGCCCCAGGTAACTGGGGAAAGGTCGGAGCGACTTGACGGCTCCGGCCCCCAAGTTGGATCACAAGTCCAGTCTGGGCATGTCTCACCGGATCCCGCGGCCGGGGTCGCACCCGGAAAGCATCGGGCGAGTCGATCGCTGAAAGGCACGATAAGCTCGGTGTCCGTAGAATGCGAATTAGGGGTTCGAGAGGTTGGCGGCGATAACTAAAGAAACCGCGCGCTAATCCAGTCACGTTGGGAAGGCAGTTTCGGCCTTCCTGGCGAACACAGACGCTCCAAGAAAAGGGCGCTGGTTGCTGCTGTGAGCAACGTCAGGTGTCCGTGGTCAGCCTGAGTATGGGAGTGTGAAAAAGCTCCTGTCTCCAAGGTTCCCCCTGATGCGGGGGGAAAGCGAAAGGGGTTGGCAGGCGGATAGGCGGGGTCAGGTGGCCAGACCGGCGGGTTTGGCCTACAAAAGCCTGGCTCTGGGTTTGGGAGGTGTACCCGAGAGGGGCGTCGCCCAACTACGAGGAAAAAGCAACCTGAGAGGTAAGAAGCTAGACCCGTGGCGGGGGGCCAACGCGGCGCCAAAAGCGCTGGCTGTCCCTCCGATCATAGGCGGTGATTCACAAAGAAACCTGTCACAGGGTAATTCTCGTGGGTGAGTCAACGCCGTGTTTGGCGCGCCCGTGCCGGCAGGTACGGACCGAACCAAGCAAAGAGGCTTCACTCAATAGACTGCGATCAGGGATGGTCGTGGCGGCCCTGCTATGAGGCCGAAACGTCTCCCCCGCCGTGACGCGGGGGCGGTGAATAGCGTCGGGGAACTGGCAGCCGAATGAAGAAGCAGGATCGGTCGAAAGACAGGTCCAGGCGCCAAATAGCCAGTCGATGGGGAAGAGAGCGTGGCGAACTCCCACTCCCGTATGAACCCTTGGAGGCAAAACCTCCAAGGGTTCTTTTTTTGTCCAAATCCCTGCGGGGCAAAGCCTAGGCGTTTTAAAAATTTGCTACGATTGCCAGGGAAATTCGTTGACCCGTGCGGGGCAAGCTGATTTAATTTCCAGCTCATCTTATCTGGAGGTTCATGTGGCTAAAAGGTTAGGCATCAAAGCGAAACTGCGGTCGGAAGTCGGGGGGCGTCGGCCCCACCGAATCCGAGCGAACGGGCGTGTTCCGGCGGTGCTATATGGAAGCGGCAAAGCCGAAGCGTTGGAGTTGAACGGCCGTGAAATTGCCGAGGCCCTTCTGGGAGCCTCTTCAGATAGCGTTCTTGTGGACCTGACGGTCGAGGGTGAGGGCGGTGCGGTCACGAAAAAGATGGCCCTGATCCGTGAGGTTCAGCATGACCCCCTTAAAGACACGATCGAACATGTGGATTTTCATCAGGTGGAGGAAAGCAAAAAGCTCCGCGTGGATGTGCCGGTGCACGAGGTGGGAGAGGCCGTCGGGGTTCGTACCGGTGGCGGGATTCTTGACCACGCCCTCCGCACGTTGCGGGTGGAGTGTCTTCCCAAGGACCTGCCTGACCGGATCGACGTGGACGTCTCCGCTCTCGAGGTGGGGCAGTCGATTCACGTGAGCGAAGTGAAACTTCCCGCGGGCGTTTCGGTGCTCAATGCCAAAGAACTTCCGGTATTTATGGTGCTGCTGCCGACCGTGGAGGAGGAACCCGTGGCCGGTGCTGCGGCTGCGGCGACCGAGCCCGAAGTCATCCGGGAAAAGAAGGTGGGAGAAGAGGGCGAAGCGGCCGGCGACAAGAAAGACGGCAAAGCCGACGCCAAGAAGGATGCAAAAGAACCCGCGAAGGCGGAAGCCAAGGAGGGAGCCAAAAAGGAACCGGCCAAGAAGTAAGCGGCGGCAGTTTTCATGGAAATCTGTCTCGTCGCCGGATTGGGAAACGAGGGCTCCGCCTACCGGGGAACCCGTCACAATTTCGGTTTCGAGGTGGTCGATCAGCTGGCCGCCGGGCAGGGAGTCGCCTGGGAAAAAAGCCGCCATGCCAAGGCATGGGAGGCCCGTTTGCCGGGCAACCGGATCCTGCTCAAGCCGACCACGATGATGAACGCCTCGGGAGAGGCCATCCGGGCGGCCGTCGAATGGTGGAAGGTTCCTTTGAAAAATTTTATGGTCATCGTCGACGACATCGACTTGCCCTTGGGGCGGTTGCGCATCCGGGCGGAGGGTTCCAGCGGAGGGCATCGCGGCCTCGAGTCCATCGAGACCCTTTTGGGAACACGGGAATTCGTTCGCCTGCGTGGGGGAGTGGGGCGTCCGGCGGAACCCCGCGATGCCGCGGATCACGTGTTGGAATCTTTTAACGAGGAGGAGCGGCCCGTGGTCGCCCGAATGGTGACGGCGGCCGCGGAAGCGGCGGAGGCTTGGTGGCAGGACGGCTGGGAAGCCGCCCTCCCCCTGGGCAACCGGAAAGTGGAGGCATGAAAACATACGACCTGTTGGTGATTTTGGATCTGGCCGGCAAGGAGGAGTCCCTCCCCGAGGCTTTGGCCGTGGTGGAGAACGAGGTGAAATCCATCGGTGGGCGGGTCATCCGCACGCAGAAGATGGATCGAAAAAAGTTCGAGTACGTCGCCGGTTCTTTGGAGTCCGGATTTTATGCGAATCTGACGTGCCACCTCCCGCCCCAGGAAATCAGCAAGCTTCGCGGCAAACTGGAGCTGTGCGCCCCGGTGTACCGGCATCTGCTGGTGGCCGTGGCAGAGGGTGAAGGCAAGGCGAAAGCCAAGGCGCCGGCGGAGGCTGCCGCTTAAAGGGAGCGACCGTGGCCAGTCTCAACAAAGTTTTTTTGATGGGGAATCTCACCCGTGATCCGGAGGTGCGTCATACGCCCAAGGGAACGGCGGTCGGGGATTTGGCCATGGCGATCAATCTCACCTACCGCGCCCAGGACGGGACGGAAAAGGAGGAGGTCTGCTACGTGGATGTGGTGGTCTGGGGCCGTCAGGCGGAGACCTGCCGGGACTATCTATCCAAGGGGGCGCCGATTTTTGTGGAAGGCCGGCTTCAGCTCGACCAGTGGGAAGGTCCGGAGGGCGAAAAGAAAAGTCGTCTGCGGGTACGGGCCGACCGGGTGCAGTTTTTGTCCCGCGGGGGTGGTGGCGGTGGCGGAGCGCGTGGACCCCGCTCGGAAGGCGGTTCGGGACGGGAGCGGGGGGCCGAAGCTCCGGCTCCCTCGAAAGCTCCGCCGGCGGAAGCCGCCGACGATGATGTTCCTTTTTAAACCAACGCAAGGAGTCCAACTATGAACCTCGAAGTCATCCTCAAAGGCCCGGTCCGCGGATTGGGCGCCGAAGCCGATCTGGTCAAAGTCCGTCCGGGCTACGCCCGTAATTTTCTTTTTCCCAACGGCCTGGCCGCCCCGGTCAGTGCTTCAAGCAAAAAGCAGCTCGAGGCTTTGAAGAAGCGCCGGGTGGAGCGGGAGGCGGCCGAGACGGCTGAGGCGGAGGAAAAAGCCGGTCGTCTGGCTCGGGTTGTGCTGAATTTCGAGCTGAAACAGGCCGAGGACGGCGCCTCCAAGCTGTTCGGATCGATCACCACCGGGGAAATAGCGGCGGCCTTGGCCGAAAAGGGCTTTTCGGTCGAAAAAAGAGATATCGATCTTTCCAAGGTGCTGAACCTGGTCGGGGAGCACGAAGTGGTGGTGCATTTGGGTTATTCAGTCAAAAGCACCGTGAAGGTGAAAATCTCCGGCAAGTCGGAGGAAGGATCCGAGAAGGCACCCAGGGCTAGGAAAACCCGAAAAAACACGGATGAGGGAGATAAGGGCTCGAAAGAAGAAAACGATTAAGCTGCTAACTTTAAGTATTTAATAATCAATAAGTAATAAATTGTTTAAGCGGCTATCGACAAACGCTTATTGATAGCTATTTACGCAGTTTACCGTGAAAAAATCGGGCAATGCATCGGGTGTGCTTAAGAAGGCTATTTTTGGCCTGAAGGCCACCTTTTTTCTCTGTGCGGGCATGGTCCTGACGGGTTCCTTGGTTTCTGCACAGTCGCCTGAGACCGAATCTGCCTCCCAACCCAGCCAGACCCGGGCCAAAACCTTTGTTCCTTCGCCTTCGGCTTCGGACCGGACTGCGGGGGCGGGGCAGATCAAAATTCTGGAAATTGAATTTTCCTCCCGCCGGGAGGATGTGCCCATCAACGAGGACAAAATTCGTCAAAACATGCGGAGCACCAAAGGAGGAATCTACGCCCAGCAGACGGTCGATGGGGATATCGAGAGTCTTTACGCCACAGGGGACTACAGCAATGTGCAGATCGTGACCTCCGAGATGAGATCGGAGGATGGTGAGCGGGGGGTGCGGTTGTCCGTTTTGGTGGACCCCAAGGTGCGCGTTTCCGATGTGGAGGTGAAACGCAAGCGGGCAGACGGTGGCATGGATGATGAGCTATCGGTCGATAAGGAGGACTTACTGGATCTCAAGCTCAAGGCCTTGACGGCCAGTGATGAAAAAGGGGCGCAGGCCCTGGCCAATGCATTCAAGAAGAAGGAGACGGTGACCAAGGCGGGAGACATCCTTTCCGAGGAGCGGCTCCGTCGCGACGCGGTCGCTATGGAAGATTTCTACCGCGACAAGGGATACAAGGATGTGAAGATCAACGCGCAGACCACTGCGGTCGAGGGAGGTGAAGCAAAAGTAACCTTTGAAATCGACGAGGGACTCCGCGGCTTTATCTCCAAAATCCGTTTTATCGGAAACCAGGCAGCCTCCTCGGAGGAGCTGACGAAAGTGGTGAAGTTAAAACCCCGCGCTTGGTGGCAGATTTTCAGCAAATCCGACCGGTATGAGGAGTTGGCCATGAAAGACGATATCGCCCGACTCAAAAACCATTACCTCAACCGGGGTTATATTGATGTCAGCGTGACGGGTTCCATCGACCTCCCCCGCACCGCCCGCAACGAGGAAGCCCGGGCGGACGAAGCCAAGCGCGACGACACCCGTCCGGAAGATTTTGATCCGGACAGTATTCCGGCAGAAGATCTCATCCTGACTTACCGCATCGAGGAGGGACGGCAGTACCGGGTGGGCAATCTCACGGTCGACGGTAACACCTTCTTTTCTTCCGACGACTTGCAGAACGAGCTCCAGAACAAGTCCAAGCTCAAAGAAATTTTTGATCAAGTGGAGCTGAAGATGATCAAGGTTGACGGATTGCAGGCCGGCGAAGTGTATTCCGTCAACGGTTTGCAGGCCTCCATTGAAACCCTGCAGGACAAATACGGGCGGCGCGGATTTCGGGAGGCCCGCATCGAAGCCCGGCTCCAGCCAAACGTGGAAACCGGCATGATTGACGTCAATTTCGGCATCAAGGAGGGGGAGAAGTTCTACGTCGATAAGATTGAGATCCAGGGCAATACGATCACCAAGGACAAAGTCATCCGTCGGGAAATCGATCTGGCCCCCGGGGAGGTCTTCGACACCGTTCGGGAGCGCTCCAGCAAGGCCAAGGTCGAGGGCTTAAACTACTTCTCCAAGGTGGAGACCTACGCGGAGGAAACGGATGTGCCCAACCGGCAGAAGTTGATTGTCCGGGTAGCCGAAAAGCCCACCGGAGAAGTCAGCTTTGGCGCCGGATTCAGCTCGGTGGAGTTGCTGACGGGAAATATCACGCTCGGAGAAAAGAATTTCGACATCCAAAAGCTTTTTTCGACTTTCCCGCCCCGAGGAGGAGGTCAAAAGGCGCGTTTTCAGGCCTCCCTTGGCTTTCGTTCTCAAAATCTCAACTTATCGTTCACTGAACCTTGGTTCCTGGACCGCCCGATCCGTCTCGATGTGAGTGGTTTTTACAACGGGGCCTCGTATATCAGCGAATTTTACAATCAGCAGAACTATGGGGCCTCGATTGGTCTAAGTCGCCGTTTGGGAGACGATTTTCCCTTGAACAAATGGTCGGTCGGCGTCACCTACCGCCCAGAATATTATAACATTATCGATCTGCAGTCCGATGCCCCGGCCTACTACCAAGCCTCTACCGGGGATACCCTTAAATCGTCCCTTCGAGGCTCGATAATTTATGATGGCCGCGATAGCTATATGCTGGCTCGGCGCGGACAGTATTTTGAGTTCGGTGCGGAAGGGGCCGGTGGCCCGCTTTTGGGCAGCCAGAACACATGGAAGATCCGGGCCGAGTACCGGGTGTTTTTCCCTATTTGGAAGGAGCAGGATTGGATTCTCTCCGCCCGAGCCCAAGTCGGGTTGGTGGACGCCTACAGCACAACCCAATATGTGCCCGTGTGGGACCAGCTCTATGCCGGCGGCTCTGGTTCGGTGCGAGGCTTTGACCCTTCCCTCGGCAGCACGGTGAACCAAGGCTCCGTGGGGCCGAAGCAAGATGGCCAGCCGGTGGGCGGAGGAACCTCCGGAAATTATCAGGTCGAAATGACGGCTCCGTTCCCGATCCTCGAAAACAGGGTGCGTTGGGCGGTGTTCTGCGACGGCGGATTCGTCAACGAAAACGTTTTTGATTTCGCGCCAAAGACCTACAACACCACCCAGAGCATGATGGTGAACGGGGTTTCGGAATCTTATAATGCGGTGAACGGTGGGTTCCAGATCGGGGTGGGGGTTGGAATCCGGATGGACATTGGTATCGGCCCCATGAAATTTGACGTGGGCTTTCCGGTGATGACCGGGGATCCCTCCAATGGTGGGGGGCTGGGTGCGGTCAAAATCTACTTTGACGGCGGGTATCAGTTCTAACTATCATTCTTTTCCTATGAAATTCATTTCCACCTACTTACGCCTGGTCGCTCTCGCGCTGGGCAGCATCGCCTTTGTTTCCGGAGCCTGGGCGCAAGACTTCTCGAAAATTGCGGTGATCGACTACAACACCATTCTCAAGGAGTACTTCAAAGCCAAGGATTCCCAGAAGCAGATGGAGGATCTGGCCGCCAATTACCAAAAAGAGCGAAACGAGCGAGATGCCGGTCTCAAGACCTTGGTCGACTCAATCAATGGGTTGCAAAAGGATTTGCAGGATCCGGCCCTGTCCGACGCCAAGAAAAAGGAAAAGGAAACCCAGCTAAAATCCAAGGGGGAGGAAGGTCAGGTCAAGCAGCGTGAAATGATGGCTTTCGCCCAAACCGCATCGAAAATTCTGGAAGATAAGCGGCAACGCCTGACCCAAGAGTTGACGGAGGACATCAACAAGGCCCTCGCGCAGATCGCCAAAAACAAATACAACATGGTTTTCGTCAAACCCCAGATCCCCACTCCGGGAGCGCTGATCTTTTCCGAGGGAATGGATGATGTGACCCAGCAGGTTCTCGGCATCCTCAACAAGGACGCTCCCGCCTCCTCCAAAAAAGAAGAAAAGAAGTAGGGCGGAAGGTTGGCTTTCATGAGCTCCCCGCGGAGCCTGACGGAAATCGCCGAGTTAATCGGTGGAAAGCTGGAGGGCAACGGTTCCCTGCAGATT
The DNA here is from genome assembly GCA_964635945.1 of uncultured Akkermansia sp. Taxonomy (GTDB): domain Bacteria; phylum Verrucomicrobiota; class Verrucomicrobiia; order Methylacidiphilales; family Verrucolacustridaceae; genus Verrucolacustris. Next base: position 35,695 of record CAZWQT010000004.1, read on the forward strand.
CACGGGGTGGCCGATCTCCAGGGGGCCGGCCCAACCGAACTTTCGTTTTTTGCCCATCCTCGCTATGAGGCCGCGGCCCGAGCAACGAAAGCCGGTGCCTTGCTGGTGGGATTAACGGCCCCTCAAGATCTCGGGGTAGCGCGAATCCGGGTAGCCAATCCCTCGACGGCTTTTACCCAGGTGGCGATGCTTTTTGCGCCGACTCCCGCTCCTCGGATTTCAGGGATCCATCCATCCGCGGTGGTGGCCGCCCATGTTCGGATTGGAAAAAATGTGGGGATTGGACCTCACGTGGTGATTGAAGAGGGGGTCGAAATGGGGGAGGAAACCCAGGTGGGTGCGGGGAGTTATCTCGGACGAGATGTTCAAGTGGGAGCTCGTTGTATCATTCATCCCCGGGTGTACGTCGGGGAGCGCTGCCGGATTGGCAACCGGGTGGTGCTGCATGCAGGCGCGGTGGTGGGAGCCGATGGCTTTGGTTACGAAATGAGAGAGGGGAAACACCAGAAAGTGCCCCAACTTGGTTACGTGCAGATTGATGACGATGCCGAAATCGGTGCCAACACCACCATCGATCGGGGACGCTTTGCCCGCACCCATATCGGGGAGGGCGCCAAAATCGATAATTTGGTCATGATCGCCCACAACTGCGTCGTCGGCCCCCACAGCGTGATCGTGGCCCAAAGCGGGCTTTCCGGCAGCACCACGACCGGACATCACGTCACGATCGCGGGCCATGTCGGTACGGTTGGGCATATTCATATTGGTTCGGGGGCCATCCTGACGGCCAAATCCGGCGTGACCAAGGACGTGCCGGAGGGGCAGACGTGGCGGGGGGCTCCGGCCCGCCCGATCAAGGAGCAGATGGAAATGGAGGCCCATATCCAGCAGTTGCCCCAATTGGCCAAGCGGTTGAAAGCTCTTGAGGGGGAAAAGATGGCCCCCTCGGCCAAAAAGAAGAAAAAAAGCTAAGAACGAATCCCTACGCGTAGACGCGCCAGTCCAGATCCAGGAAGATCGGATTCCGCCACTCACAGTTGCCGAGGAACGACTCGTCGACACGATCAGCCAGGATCTGGTCGTACAGGCGGTTAAAGCGGAGCAGGTGATCCTTGGTCCGTTTCACAGCGTAGGGAACCATCGTTCCGGTTTTCATGATGAAGGCCCAGTCGGAGGATTGGGCCAGAAGGAGTTCCCGGGCGGCCTGCCGCAACGCCCGGTCCATCAGAGCGTGGGGCTGGGTGTGGCAGAATTTACCGGCCAACTGGATCATCCGGACGGTGGCCATGTGCAGGTGTGGGTAGATCCAGGCATTCGATCCCTCCAGCCAAACGGACCAGTGGCCTTCGTTCCCCCACGAAGAAGCGCTGGGGGTGGCGATTTGGTGGGTGTCGTGGCGGGCGAGGAACTCGGAAGGTGTGATCATTTCGAAGGTCTTCTGGTCATGGCCCGATTTCCGGAAAAGATAATCCAAGAACATGGGCCCCTCGTACCACCAGTGGCCGTACAACTCGGCATCGTAGGGACAGACGACAATCGGTTCCACGCCCATCACGCCACGGAGGTGCTCGATCTGTTTTTCCCGGTTGAACATAAAGTTCGCGGCGTGCTGGGCGGCACGTTCCCGGGCCACCCAGGGGCGGTAGGGCTCTTTGTGGGGTGTTTTGCCCGTGATGCGGTAATACTTGAGGCCCGTGAACTTTCTCATGCCGTTGGGCTGGATGTAGGGCCGGATGTAGTCGTACTCGAGGTCGAAGCCGCAGTCGCGGTAGAAGTCCCGGTAATCGCCATCCCCGGGATATCCTTCCTCGGCACTCCAGACTTGTTTGCTGGACTCGATATCGCGGCCAAAGGCGGCCGGCCCTGCTTGGGTGAAAAGAGGGGCGAAGACGCCGTAGGCCGGGCGGGGTTCCGAGTAAAGAACCCCGTGGGCATCGAGAATAAACCAGCGGATTTCCGCCTCCTGCAGGTAGTTCTCGAGGCCGGGATAATAAGCGCATTCCGGAAGCCAAATGCCCCGGGGATCCCGGCCGAAACAGTTGCGATAATCATTCCGGGCCACCTGGACTTGCGCACGGACGGCCTGCGGAAACTCGCGCATAAGCGGCAGAAAGCCGTGTGTGGCTCCGCAGGTGATGATTTCCAGAACGCCGGCGTCCTGAAACTTGCGGAAAGCGGCGACAAGATCCCGCCGGTACCGGTCGCAAAACATCTGTCGGCAATGGTGCAGGCGGTCGTGGTAGAAGCGGGCCAGATCGTGGAAGACCGGATCGTGCCGGGTTCGATCCAGTTCCTTGGCGGTGAGTTCCAGGAGCTTTTCCAAGCCGTGGACATACCGGTCCTGGAGCATGGGGTCCCGCAGCATGGCGCAGAGGGGAGGGGTGAGGGACATGGTGAGACGGAACGGGACGCCGTCCCGAACCAAGCCTTCCATCATGTCGAGCAGCGGCAGGTAGGTTTCCGTGATAGCCTCGTAAAACCAGTCTTCCTCTAAAAATTCCGGATATTCCGGATGCCGGACAAAAGGCAGATGGGCATGCAGAATCGGAGCAACGTAACCGAGAGGCATGGTCGACGTTCTCCTGTGCCGTTAGGCAGTTCGGCCGAGGGGTTCCGGGAGGGGGGGTTGGGGGGTGGGATCCACGCCCGGGGTGGTGTCCGTCAGGCGAAGAAAAGAAAGCAACACCGAGCGCTCCTCCAATCCGTCGGGAGCGCTGGCGGAGATGGGTATATGGAAGCGGCCGTTGGGGAAGGTGAAATGATAGGAAAAGGTGCCATCGGGGCGGAGATGAATTTCGCGGCCGTCCACGGTGACCTTGGCACCGGGGACGGTGCCGCCGTAAATGATGAGCTCGGCGTTGACGTGCATGGAAAAAGAGCGCTGCTGTCCCCGGGGGCCGGAACTGAGGCTCGAGGGGATTCCGCTGGAGCCAAGCTCCAGCAGCCGGCGGCGCAGGGTTTCCGTGATTTCCAAAGAGCCGACGCGGATCCGGCGAACCAGGTCGCCCCCGAGATATTCCAGGATGCGGTCGGCCAAGCCGGCAGGGACGATTCGCCGCAAAGCGTAAGGAAAGGGCAGGGGATACCCCTCGCGCTGGAGACGGGCCAGTGCCTTGGCGAGGCCCTCGCCGGGCCGCATCTGGTCGCGGATCAACTCCAGAAGTTGTCGGAAGGAGTAGTGGAAGGGGATCGTGACAAACTCCACTTCACGATTGGGTGAGGGATCGTCCCGCGGGGTGAGGACTTCCTCCGAAACGGCCAGACGATGAAAGGAACCGTCATGGCGATAGTAACCAAGCTCAGCCTGAAAAAGGGTGGCCGGACGATGGACGGGAAGATACCACTCCTTGGCACCTGGGAAGACCTGGATCTGATGCACACGTTCGGCCCCAGGCACATAAATTTGCAGGAAGACTTTGCCCTCGGGAGATTCCTGTTCTGCATCCCGGAGTTGCTGCCAGCTGAAGTCCCAGTACGCATAGAGCCAACGGGGATCCCGGGCGGTCAGGAAAAGGCGGCGGGTGCCATAACTCTCCGGCAACTCCCCCAGATACTCGAAAGCTGGGAGCTCTGGTTGGGGTTCGGAAGGGGTGAAAGGTTGTAAGACGAACTTATGGGCTGACTGATCCACCGGCAGCGGACTTTCCCGAAGCCGTGGAACGGAAACGCCTGCTGACTCTGTTTTTTTCTTTGAGGGGCTTTTTTTGGCCGTGCCGTTTTTCACCGGAGTGACTTTTTTGGCGGCGGACTTTTTGTTTTTTTGGGGAGATTTCGGCATAAGGAAGCTTCAGGGAGAAATAGTTTTGGTGATGAAGCATCCCCAAAATACGACACCAAATCAATTCACTTATTACTCTTTTAAGCGGAACATTTTAAGGTATTGTGATTCATAACCTTATGAATACCAAGAGGATCATACCTTGCTTGGATGTGGATCAGGGGCGGGTGGTCAAAGGGATAAAATTCCTTGGGATTCGGGATGCGGGGGATCCGGCGGAATGTGCCCGCGCCTATCACCAGCAAGGGGCGGATGAACTTGTCTTTCTCGACATCACCGCCTCGGCTGAGGCCCGACCTATCTTGCTCGAAGTGGTCCAAAAGACCGCGGAGGAAGTCTTTCTTCCGCTCACGGTGGGGGGTGGCATTCGTTCCGTTGAAAATGCGCGGGAGTTACTCCGGGCGGGAGCGGACAAGGTCAGCCTCAATACCGCGGCGGTCCAGCGGCCCGAGCTGATCTCCGAAGTGGCGGACGCTTTTGGCTGCCAGTGTGTGGTTTTGGCGATTGATGCCCGGCGTCGGTCCTCAGGGGGCTGGGAAGTGACCACCCACGGGGGCCGTCAATCCACCACGCTGGACGCCTTGGCTTGGGCGCGGGAAGGAGTGCAACGGGGGGCAGGGGAAATTCTCCTGACCAGCATGGATGCGGACGGCACCAAGGCCGGATATGATCTGGAGTTGACCCGCACCATCACCTCTTCCGTGACGGTTCCGGTGATTGCCAGTGGGGGGGCCGGCACCCTGGAGCATTTCGCGGAGGTCTTGAGCCCTTCCGCCGGTGCAGATGCGGCTCTGGCTGCCAGCCTGTTTCATTTCGGCGAGCTGACCGTTCCCCAGGTGAAATCCTACCTGAAGAAAAAAGGAATACCGGTCCGGCCGGCCCGAATCCCGTGATTTATCCTGACGAGAAGAAGTTTTTGGAGTTGGCCGGGCAGGGCAACCTCATCCCGGTCAGCCGGGAAATCCTGGCGGACACGGAGACGCCGGTTTCGGCGTATCTCAAACTGGCCGCCCAGCCCGGAGGCGCAGCCTTTTTGCTGGAGAGCGCAGAATCTGCCGGCCGACTCGGGCGTTATTCTTTTGTGGGGTCCCGCCCGGCCATGGTGATGGAATTTCGGCAGGGCCGGGTTCGTTTGACCAAATCCGGGGGTGAGGTGGAGGAGCGGGCTCCTGCGCATCCGGATCCTCTCCGGGAAGTGGAGTCCATGTTGGCAGGAATTCGTCCGGTGGAGGCTTGGCCGGCCGAGGCGCCGCCCTTCGCGGGGGGCGCCGTGGGGTTTCTCTCTTTTGAGGCCGTGCGCTATTTCGAGCCCACGGTGGGGATGGCGAAGAAGGACGATCTGGGCGTCCCCGATGCCTGCTTTGCGCTGGTGGAAGAGTTTCTGATTTTTGATCATGCGCGTCGAACCTTGCGCTTCGTGGTGCAGGCGCGGGTCGGGCAAAATCCCCAGGACGCGTACCGTCTGGCCCTCAAAAGGCTGGAAGCGCTTGCGACCCGGCTAAGTCAGTCCGCCGGCAAGGCCACGGCCGAGGTTCCTCGGCGACCAGAAGGGGATTTGTTGGCCGGGGCCGTGCCGAATATGACCAAAAGCGAGTATCTGCGGATGGCCGCGGCGATGCAGGAGCACATCCGCGCCGGTGATATTTTCCAGGTGGTGCCTTCGCAGCGTTTTTCTGTCCCGTACTCCGGCCGCCCCATCGATCTGTACCGCACCCTTCGGACCATCAATCCCTCGCCGTATATGTTTTGCCTGGAGATGGCGGGGCTGGCCCTGGTGGGGTCCTCGCCGGAGACCCATGTGCGCTGCGAGCATGGCAAGGTGGAGATCCGGCCGATTGCGGGCACGCGGCCGCGGGGGGCCAATCCCGAGGAGGACCGGCGGCTGGCGGAGGAAATGAAGGCCGATCCCAAGGAAAGGGCGGAGCATATTATGCTGGTGGATTTAGCCCGTAACGATCTGGGCCGGGTTTGCGAGTACCAAAGCGTGAAAGTGGTCGAGTTGATGGAAGTGGAAAAGTTCTCCCATGTGATGCATCTCGTCTCACGTGTGGTGGGGCAACTCCATTCCGGCCAGGATGCCTTTCAGGTGATGCGAGCCACCTTTCCGGCCGGCACCGTCAGTGGCTCGCCAAAGGTGCGCGCCCTCCAGATCCTGGCTGAGGGAGAGCCGACCCGGCGCGGTCCTTACGCGGGGGCAGCCGGGTATTTCTCCTTTAACGGTAATCTCGACTCCTGCATCTCCATCCGGACCATTCTCCTCAAGGGTGGGAAGGCCCACGTGCAGGCGGGGGGAGGCCTGGTGGCCGACTCCACCCCGGAGGGCGAATATCAGGAAAGCGTAAACAAGGCGAAGGCGGGATTGGCGGCGGTGGCGGCCGCCCGGGCCTTGGCGTAAAAGAGATCCATGTTGCTGGTCATCGATAATTACGATTCTTTCACCTACAACCTCGTCCAATATTTTGGCGAACTGGGGGCGGAACCGGTGGTGAAACGCAACGACACGATTTCCCCGGAGGAGATTGAAAAAATCAAGCCGACCCGGATGGTGATTTCCCCGGGACCAGGCAAGCCGACGGATGCCGGGATCTCCATGGAGGTGATCCGCCGGATGGGCCCAACCACCCCGATTCTGGGAGTCTGCCTCGGGCACCAGTGCATGGCCGAGGTGTATGGGGGCAAGGTGGTACGGGCCGACCGGTTGATGCACGGCAAAACGTCACCGATCCGGCACCAAGGGGGCGGAGTTTTTGCCGGCCTTCCCAATCCATTTGAGGCGACGCGTTACCACTCTTTGATTGTGGAAAAGAGCTCTGTGCCGGACTGTTTACAGGTGACGGCCGAGACGGCGGAGGGGGAGATCATGGGCCTGCAGCACCGTGAATTTCCAGTCCACGGGGTCCAGTTCCATCCGGAATCCATTCTCAGTCGGGAGGGGAAGGATCTCCTCCGGAATTTTTTAAAGCTTTAGAGCCCTCACCGAGCCGTTCGAAAACCGATCATTTCCAAACGGGTGTCGGCCGGGGGATCGTTGCGGTTACCATCCTGGCGGCGGGCCTGATCCAGCGGAATCGGGCGGGGGTCGGTGAAATTTCCGCCCAAAACCACCGGTTTTTTGGATGGGCCAACGGCCCATTCACTGACATTTCCACCGAAGTCAAAGTGGCCAAAGGGGCCGCGGTCCCCGGGCATGGCCTCCCCGGAAGCGGCGTTGAAAAAGGAGTCCCCCGGATCCCGGCCGGCTTCCTCCTGGCGGTTTACCCCAAGGTTGGCACGGACCGGATCCGGATCAGTTCCCCAGGGGAAGGGGCGGGACTCGTTGCCGCCGGCCGCGCGAAGCCATTCGTCAATGGAAGGAAGACGACGGCCCTTCCATCGGGCGTAAGCGGCGGCGCTGGGGTAGTCGACATTGAATACCGGCGTATCCCGGCTGATTTTTTGCTCCTGAAAAAAATCATTTTTCCTGGCTCGGCGAAGCATTTCGGGCCAATCCCGGGGTGCCAGGCTTTCCGGGGCGGATTTTTGCGGGCGGGCACTTTCCGGAACCCAGGTTTGCCAATCCGGATTCTGGCGCACCGCGGCCAAAAACTTCTCGTAATCCCCGATGGTGACTTCGTGCCGGTCGAGAAAGAAGGCGGGGACCTCAACCACTTCACCCGCCCGGCTGACTTGACCCGCGGGGACGGCCAGCTCGGCCTCGGGAAGTTGTGCCGGAACATCCAGGAGGAATTTTTGGAAAATGACCCGCGCATAGACCGCCAGAAAGACCGCACCGAGGAGCGAGCCAGTTGCGATGGCCCAGCGCCGGACGATTCTGGCCCGCAGGGTTTTTTGGGCGGCTTCCAACTCCTCTTTTCGCACATGAACCTCCCGGACTTCAGCGAGTTGTCGCTCAAATTCACGGGTTTGGCGGAGCAGGTCGTAAGCGGAAGTCCCGGGGTTTCGCAGAATCTGGAGCAACCGTCCGGATTTGGGCTGATCGTGGAGCCAGGGCTCCAACATGCCGGCCAAATGATTTGCGTTTTCATAAGTGGAGGTTTCGGGGCTACCAGGGAATGCGGCCGGATTTCGCAGTCTTGGGGTCCCTTTGGAAGAAAGGGTGTAGTCGTACTCGCCCAGAAGCCGGGCGGGGATGGAGGAGGACTCCATTTCTGCGAGAACGGATCCCAACGCTGTGGCGAGTCGGGCACAGGCAAGGAGTCCGGGCTGATCCCCTGACCATCGGAGATGAAGAAGGGAGGGGTGTACAACCGGTTCCTGGGCCACGAGGATGCGGTTTTCCCAGGGAATGGATTCGTAAAGGGAGTAGACGGAGGGATGGCTGACGCGGGCCAGGGCCCGGATGGCCTTGGGAAAAACCGGGCAACCAGCGGGGGGTGCGAGAATTTGGACGGATCTTTGCAGCTGATGGTGTTTGGCCCAGTAAAGGCGACCCAAGGCGTGCGGACCGGCCGGCCCGGAAATCCAGTAGGATCCAACTTCCCGGCCAGAAAGGTTTTCCATGATTTCAGCCAACCGCAGTGGCAGTTGGTCATCCGGGGCCAGCAAAGGGAGCGGATAACCGGCGGGCAGGGAACCGGTCAGGTCGTAGCGCCCAAAGACAGCTGCAAAAACCTCCGGAAACTTTTCCGCCAGCAAAAGGATTTCCCCGGATCGGTCCTCCTCCGCCCAGAGAATGTCGGTGAGTGCGGCCGAGGGCGGGGGAGAACTGTTGAACGCCGGCTCTAATTCGGCCCAACTTTCCACGGCTTGAATTTTTGCCGTGGGGAAAAAATCCAGAATCAGGGAGGAGAAGTTATCCAGAGCCTCGGCATTTTCCTGGGCCAAGAGAATCGTGGGCACGGAACGGATTGTGGACTTCCAAGCCCTCTGGCGGAAGGGACTATTTTACTGGGCGGCAGGGGCAAGCTGGCAGGGGAAAAAGAGTCAGGCCGGTACCAGGGACAGACGGTGGATGGCGTAGGCGGCTCCGAAACCGTTATCAATGTTCACCACCGTGATGCCTGGGGCGCAGGAGTTGAGCATGCCCAGGAATGCCGTGAGACCTTGGAGGTGGGCGCCGTACCCCACGGAAGTTGGTACAGCGACCAACGGTTGGCGGACCAAACCACCCAGAACGCTGGGCAGGGCTGCCTCCATACCGGCCACCACAATGAGAGCATCCTGCCGGCGGATTTCCGGAAGGCGCCGGAGTGTGCGGTGCAGTCCGGCCACCCCGATGTCGTAAAAGCGGGCTGGACGGTGTCCCAAAAACTCCAAGGTCACGAACGCCTCCTCCGCCACGGGATGGTCAGACGTTCCGGCGGCACAAATGCCAACGCGGAGGGTTCGGCCCTGACCCGCCTTTCCCCGGGACGCCAAGGTGAGGGTTCGGGCGTGGGGATGAAACTTTCCCTTGGGAAGGAGCCGCCGCAATTTCTTGGCCTTGCTTTCATCCACCCGGGTCACGAGGACCGGCTGTTTTTCCTTGAGAAGCCGCCGGGCAATCGCGGCAATCTGGGGAACGGTTTTCCCTGCCCCATAAATGATTTCGGGAGCTCCCAAGCGGTGGCGGCGCTGCAGATCCACCTCGGCAAAGGCGTGCGGAAGAAAGGTGCGGGGATGGCGGCGAGACGCCATGGCGCCCTCAGGCTAAAGCGGAGGATAGGCGGGGCAGTAAGCCGGAAATGGGCAATCGCTCCTGCTGCATGGAATCCCGGTGGCGAAGGGTCACCGTATCCTTTTGCCCGGCCAAAGGACCTTCTTTCACGCCTTCCAGGGTTTCAAAGTCCACCGTGATGCCAAAAGGGGTGCCCACCTCGTCCTGGCGGCGGTAGCGGCGTCCGATGGCTCCGGCTTCGTCGTAAAATACCGGGAAATGTTTCCGCAATTCCGCGGTGAGGGTGCGGGCTCTTTCCACCAGCTCGGGCTTGTTTTTGAGAAGGGGGAAAATGCCTGCCTTCACCGGAGCCATGCGGGGGTGAAACCGGAGGACGACCCGGGTTTCCTTGGCCCCTTTTTCGTCGGTGATCTCTTCCTCGTCATAGGCCTCGCAAATCAGTGCCAGGACGGTGCGGTCGACGCCTGCACTGGGTTCCACCACGTGAGGGATGAATTTTTCCCGGGTCTCCTCGTCAAAGTACTCGAGCGGCTTGCCACTGGCTTCCTGGTGCTGTTTGAGGTCGTAATCCGTCCGGTAGGCGATGCCTTCCAACTCTTCCGTCCCGAAGGGGAATTCGTAGAGAAGGTCGTAGGTGCCTTGGGAGTAAAAGGCGCGGTCTTTTTCCGGCACGTCGTAAATCTGGATTTTTTTGCGGGGCAAGCCGATCGACTCGTACCAGGCGATCCGGTCTTTGAGCCATTTTTCCAGCCAAGCCTTGCCCTCGGCGGGCCGGACAAAAAACTCCACTTCCATCTGCTCAAACTCGCGGGACCGGAAGGTGAAGTTGCGGGGGTTGATCTCATTCCGGAAAGCTTTTCCGATCTGGGCGATCCCAAAGGGCAGTTTTTTCCGGGAGACCTCCAGAACATTCTTGAATTGGACAAACATTGCCTGGGCGGTCTCCGGGCGGAGATAAGTGAGGTTACGGTCGTCCTCCACCGGGCCCACATAGGTCTTAAACATCAGGTTGAATTGGCGAGGTTCGGTCAGTTCCCCGCCACACGCGTTGACCATCTTGCTGGGTTTTTGGGGGCAGGGGGTGGAGGCCACCTGGTCGGCACGAAAACGGCCCTTGCAGGTTTTGCAGTCGATCATGGGGTCGCTGAAGGTGGCCTCGTGGCCGCTGGCCTTCCAGACGGCACGGTTCATGAGAATGGATCCGTCGAGACCGACGATGTCGTCTCGCCATTGGGTCATGGCTTTCCACCAGGATTCCTTGAGGTTCCGCTTCAGCTCCGCGCCAAGGGGCCCGTAGTCCCAGGCCCCATTGAGCCCGCCGTAGATCTCGGACGACTGGAAGATAAAGCCCCGGCGTTTGCAGAGGGCCACAATCTTTTCCATGCGGTTTTCAGCCATAAGATTGGTTTCGTTGGATTCCCGAAAGAAAGATGTTAGCGATGAAGGATGGCGGTGAATACCCCAATCTTAAAGCGCCTGGCCCAGCCGGTGGGCTTGCCGAGCAGCACGGCCGGCTCAGCTTGGCGCTGGGTCCAGAGGGCGGGGGGCATGGTGCTGGTGCTGTTTCTCGTTCTGGCTGTTTTGGGGCGCACCGTCGGGTTGCCGGATGCCTGGAAGCAGCGGCTTTTACGGGAACTTTCCAGCCGTGGGCTGGAGGTGGAGGTCAAAAAGATCACCGTCGATCCCCTGGGCGGTCTGGTGGCCCGCGATTTGGTTGTCTACCGGGATGCCAGCCGCGGGGAGGAGCGGTTGCGGGTGCGGCGGGTGGAACTAACCCCCAACTGGCTGGCGTGGCGATCGGGGGAGCCTTTTCTTTCCGGGGCCCGGCTGCGCGATGCCCATGTGGCGTGGCCTTTGGGTGAAGGAGTGGAGGCGGAGGCGCGGCGGGTCGAGGCGGCCCTGGAGTTTCGCCCCAGTGAGATTCGGATCCAGCGTCTGCGAGGACAGGTGTTGGGTTTCGACCTCGACCTGAAAGGCCGGGTAGGAACAGAAGCGGGCCGGCAACCGGCGCCGCAGGAGTTCCCCATGGCCAAAGCTTGGCGTCAGGCGGAGAGGGTTTTGCGTGATTTGGGGGGGGCCGCGCCCAAAATCCAGGCTGAGTTCAGCGTGGAAATTGGTCGCCCGGAGGAAAGTCGGGCGGAAGTTTTGGTTACCTCGGCACGGAACGTTTGGCGCGGGGTGTCCATTCCCTCGTTGGAGGTTCGGGCCACGATGGCGGAGGGAGCCTTGAAGCTGGAGCGATTCCAGCTGCAGTTGGAACGGGGTGGGGTGGAGGCCTACGGTTGGGCGGATTTTCCCCGCGGAGCCGGCGGGCTGGAATTTTTCGGCAAGTTCGATCCGGCAACCTTGGCCCCGGCCGTGGGCCAGTCGGCCGCCTATGCGCTGCGCGAATTCAAGGCCCAGCAACTGCCCCAAATCAGCGGAAAGGTGGAAACGAACTGGAAGGAGGAAAAGGGGGTCTACGCCTCGGGCCGGCTGGAGGTGGGGGAGTTTCGGCTGGGCTTGTTTCCTTTCCGCAGCTTCGTTTTGCCTTGGGTCACTGACGGGCGGAGGTGGATGGTTCCCGGGCTCCAGGCGGAGGCCGCTTCGGGAGGCCGGATCGAAGCTCAGGTGGCCTTTGATGGCAAAGCTGAGCTGAAAGGCAATCTGCGGAGCGATTTGGATATCCGGGGTCTGGCTCCGCTCTTTGGTCCGGGGGCGGCTCCCTTTTGGTCCAGTGTGCAGTTTGCCCAGGCTCCTCTCATGAACTTTCGGATCATGGGTGCGGGTTTTTCCCCGGATCTGATCCGGTTGGAAGGGCAGGTGCAGGTGGAGAAAATGAAGTACAAGGGTGTTTCCATGGACCGATTGTCCGCCGATGTGGTCTATGCCTCGAAGGAGATTCGGGCCACCAACGTGCGGGTGATATCCGGGGAAGGGGAGGGCAAGGGGGAGTTGACCTATACCCTTCGTCCTCGGTGCATCCATTTCCATAATGTGGAATCGACCCTAGCCGTCAGGGAATTTTCCCCCGTGTTCGGGGAAAAGGTCCGCTCTACCATGGAGCCGTATGAGTTTGTGGATCGTCCGTTTGTGACCTTGGCGGGAAAGATCGACCTGGAAGAAAAATTTCAAACCGATCTGCGGGCCACCGGGAAAAGCGCAGCGGGGCTACACTATGTGGTGGCGGGAAAGAAACTGCATTTCCGGGATGTGGATCTTGAGGTGAAGATCCAGGGCAAAAAAACCACGGTGGCAACCCGGGAAAGGAAGTGGGCCTCCCTCCTGGGGGGCAAGGTCAAGGTCAAGGTAGAGGTGGAAGGGCCGGTAGGAAAAAAAAGCCAGCGCACCGAGATCGACCTCGATGGGGTGGATTTCGGCAAGACGGTGGAGCTCTATTTCGATAATTCGGGATATAAAGGTTTGCTCAGCGGGACCTGCGAGTTGCAAGGCCCCTCCGGGGCCGGGACATGGCGACAGTGGACCGGAAAAGGGAGGTTGGAGGTTGAGGAAGGAAAATTTCCGGGTTTGGGCAACTTTGCCAAAACCATTAATGCCCCGGTTGAGTGGATGGGCGACCTCGGGGAAGGGGCCACCATGGAATTTGCCTTGAACCAGGGAAAACTGGATGTGAGAAGATTAAAAATCTTTTCGAAACTGGTGGAGACGACCGGCCAAGGGTTTTACGATATTTCCGCCGACCAACTGGAAAGTTTTTCCATGAAGCAAAACCTGATCGGACCCGTGGGGGTTCCCTTCCTCCTGGTGAGTGAAATGCTCGAGGTGGAGGGGAGCGGGTCGCTGAAAAACCCCGTCTGGACGCCCAAAAACTTCGACGGCAAATGAGCCGATGTGGCCTGCATACCTCCACGGCCGGTGGTTTGGCAGAGATGCTGATCCGCGCGAGGGCCATGCAGGAGGATGCGGCCCAGATTTTCGTGAAAAGCAACCGGCAGTGGCGGTTGCCTCCGTTGGACAAAGGGGAGGCCGAGCTCTTTCGCGAAGGTAAAAAGAAGCAGGACCTATGGGTCTGCGCCCATGCGGGTTACCTGATTAATGTGGCGGGCCATGGGGAGACGAGGGCCAAGTCGATTCTATCCCTGGCCCAGGAGTTGAAACGAGCGGAGGAACTTGGACTTGAGGTTTTGGTGGTGCACTGTGGCAGCCGTGGTGAGGCTGCGCCGGCGGAAGCCCGGCAAAAAGCCGGGCAAGGCTTCCGGGAGGCTCTGGAGCGCTCTGCAACCCGCCATATCCGAATCGCCCTGGAAAACTCCGCGGGGCAGGGCTCCGCGCTGGCGCGGGATATCGCCGAATGGGGGGAGCTGGTAGCCGGGATTCCAGCATCCCGGCGCAGCGCCTGTTTGGACACGGCCCACGCCTTTGCGGCCGGCCATGACCTGCGAACTGGGGAAGGGCGGCAGAGATTGGTGGAGGAGGTCGAGTCAGCGATTGGATGGGCCCAAGTGG
>CAZWQT010000004.1:49614-54044 GCA_964635945.1 uncultured Akkermansia sp.
GAGTCAGCGATTGGATGGGCCCAAGTGGCGGTTTTGCATGTCAACGATTCCAAGAGTGATTGCGCATCGGGTGTGGATCGGCATGAGCACCTTGGAAAAGGCAGGATTGGAGCCACCGCCTTGCGGGCTTTCTTGCGAAGCCCGAAGTTGCACGGCATTCCTCGCATTGGAGAGCTTCCGCCCGGAGAGAAGGAGGATCGGGCGAACCTGCGGTTTCTCCGGAGCTGTGGTTGAGAGGCTGATGTTCAAAGGCCTCGGAAGATGCTAGACACAGTCCCATGAAGGCATCCGATCTGCGGGGGATTCTCACCTACATCCCCAGTTTCCGGGATAAGCTCTTCGTCCTCAGCGTGGACAGCGCCGTGCTGGAGGATGAAAGAGCGGCGAGTCTGTTTCTTGATATCTCTGTTCTGCGGAGCCTGAACATCCGGGTGGCCTTGGTGCATGGTGCCAGCGCGCGGATCAGGAAGATGGCTGGAGAAATGAAAGTAAAGCCGTCGGACATTGATGGTTTGGGCGTGACGGATGAGTCGACCCTGCGGGTGGCAGAACGGGCCGCCAACTCCTACAGCCACGACATTTTGCAACATTTGGCGGATGTGGACCTGAAAGGGGCGGTGACGAATGCCGTAATCGCCCATCCCGCGGGGATTCTCGGGGGTGTGGATCACCAGTGGACGGGGCGGGTCGAAAGGGTGGACAGCAAGTTTCTCGAAGCCTTGCTCGACAATGGAATCATTCCGGTGATCCCGCCGCTGGGCGTGGATGGCGACGGTCGGACGTATCGGGTAAATTCTGACGGGGTGGCCTTGGAGGTGGCAGAGGCTTTGCGGGCGGAAAAACTGATTTTCCTGACCGGGGTCGGGGATCTTCCCATGAACGGGAAGAAACCGGCCCAACTTTCTGTGGAGGAAGCGGCGGATTATCTGAAAAAGAAAAAAGGTGAGATCAGCCAGGAAATGGCCTCGAAGCTCGAGCACGGCCTACGGGCCTGCAAGGAGGGGGTGAGCCGGGCCCACATCCTGGATGGGCGGGAGGACGAGGCCTTGCTGGACGAGCTGTTTTCCAGCGAGGGTGTCGGAACGATGATCTACGCCGACGAATACACCGAGATCCGGAAGGCCTTGAAAAAGGATGTGAGGTCGATCATGCGGCTGATCGGCAGTTCGGTGGCGGCGGAGGAGCTCTTGCGGCGGACCCGGGCGCAAGTGGCAGCGGATATCGGCGATTACAGTATTTTTGAAATTGATGGAAACATGGTGGGCTGCGTGGCGATTCACCCCTTGGAGGGAAAAACGGCGGAGATGGGGTGCCTTTTTGTGGCCTCCGGACATGAAAACACCGGCATTGGAAAAAAACTGATGCTTTATGCGGAAAACCGGGCCCGGGAGTTGGGGATGAAAAAACTTTTGGCGCTCTCCACCCAGGCCTTCAATTACCTGCAAAGCAAGGGCGGTTTTACGGAGGGCACGGTGGAAATGTTGCCGGCCGGGCGGAAGGCCTCCTACGAGGCGAGCGGCCGGAACTCCAAGATTCTCTGCAAAGACCTTAACTGACCGGGCGTGGGCTGAAGATGGTGAGCAAGGTGATCCCGGCCACGGCAAGGGACATGCCGAGGATTTCGATTCCGGACAGTTGACGAAGCTCCCCGCGAAACAGGATTCCAACGAGGATCGGGCCGATCACGATCAGGGTGTTGGTGAGGCTTGAGGCCTTGGCCAGGCCGAAATGGCTTCCCACGTAGCCAAAACTTAAGAAGACCGCCGGAGCCAGTAGAAGAATGACGGCCAGTTGCCAATTTTCTTTTGTCTCCCACCAGAGGGTTCCCAACGTATCCGCGAGGGTGCTCATGGCAGCGCAGAGAAGGACGGCCGACCAAGGGGAGAGGAGGATGGTTTTCATGCCCTCCAACCTAGACAGGGGGGGAAAGAGGGAAAGAGGAGGGTTTAGCCGGGCGGCCAACCGAGGTGGCGGCCGCCGAGCAGGTGGAGGTGGAGATGGGGTACGGTTTCGCCGCCGTCGGGACCATTGTTGATGACGAGGCGATAGCCTCCCGGATCCAGTTTCAGCTGGCGGGCGACCTTCTGAGCGGCGGCCAAGAGGTGGCTGAAAACGGCATGATGTTCGGGAGGGACGGCGGCGTGGCGGGCATGGTGTTGCTTGGGGATGAGAAGAATGTGCACGGGGGCCTGGGGGGCAATATCGCGGAAAGCGAGGACGTGATCGTCCTCGTAAATGATGTCGGCCTCGGCTTCGCGGTCGACGATCCTTTCAAAGATCGTTTTGGGCATGGCCCTCTTTACCAGATGGTCAATTCGAGGAGTTGGGGACCGAAGTGGCGGGCACGGGCACGGATGAAGTGTACGATTTCGTCGTTGAGGCGTTGGCAGGAGGCCCGCCAGGAACTGGTCCCTGAAAGAGCCAACACACAGGAACGGAGGCCTTCGAGCCGGAGAACGGAGGAGAGGGTGGAGACTTTTTCATCCACCACTGCGGCGAGGCGTTGAAAAAAGATCATTTCCAAGGGGGCTTCCTTGGCGAGGGCGGCGAGGTTGATGGAGGGAGAGGAGGAGGCGAGTTCGAAATGGCGGGCAATCGCGGGGCATCCGATCCCGGTAAGGGAGCGGCGCAGGATCATTTCCAGGGTATCCCGCTCGATCACGGAGCGAATGAAGTCGTTCCTCAGATAGTGAAGGACGGCACGGGCGACCTCGGGAGCTAGCGGCCACTCCTGGTGGCCAGCGCGGAGGGCGGCCTTTTCCAGGGAAAGGACCAGCCAAGGCTCGTCCAGACGAGTGGGCTGGCCTCCGGGGGCGGAGACCAAAGGCAAAGGCCGATTGGCGGTATCTTTAGCGGCCACCGAGGCTTTTGACTTCGCTGACAAAATCGCGGGCGTCCCGGAACTGGCGATAGACGGAGGCGAAGCGGACATAGGCGACTTCGTCCATCTTTTTGAGGGACTCCATGATTTTTTCGCCCACGGCGGTGGTGGGGATCTCACGGCCATACTTCTGTTCCAGCTCCTCGATCATTTTGTCGGCCGTCTTATCAATGAGCTCGGGGCTGACCGGCCGCTTTTCGCAGGCCTTGAGGAAACCCATGACAATTTTGCGACGGTCGAAGGGCTCATACCGACCATCCCGCTTGATGACCCGGAGATCCTCTCGTTCAATCTCCTCATAGGTGGTGAAGCGATAGTTACAGGATAAGCACTCCCGCCGGCGACGAACCACGGCCCCGTCTTTCCAGGGCCGGGAATCGATCACTTTATCTTGGTCTGCATCGCATTTTGGGCATTTCATACAACTCCTTGTGTTGGCTTGAAGCTACAAGTAGGCCCAATAGGGTCAATTAAAATTTTTACATAAAAATAGGTTTTTAGGTAGAAATATCTTTTGATCATAGATTTGTGAATATCTAGTGAAGAAGGAAGATACCTTTGGAATTTGCGACTAAGGCAAGTATGATTAGAGCGATGAGCCGTTTTGGCAGGATATGGGGTGTAGATCGCCTTGGATGCTACTTTCTCTGCGGAGTCCTTTTTTTCGCGCTGGTACCAAGTGGTTTAAGCAATCCTAACGTCTACGTAAGCCGCTTCTGGCACAACCATCAACCCATCTATTGGCCGGAGTGGAATGGTAACGGCAGCCAAACCACCCGTGTGCAATACGCATGGGATTCGATTGTCCTGAAGCCTGGCCAGAACTACGGGGGGCTTAGCTTGAAGCAGCACCCTGAGAATAATCTCACGGAAATATTCGGCATCAATGATCGGGTGAATTCTTACCAAAGCGGTCCGCGCAATTCTTTGGCTGGCTTTAACAGCGCCGGAGGTTTTGCCATCAGTTATTCAGGATCTCTGATCGACAACGTCCGGCAACTCGGCTCAGTCAATCAGCTCGGTTACGGCGGCGGTTGGAACAGCGGATATAAGGAAGCGCGTGGATGGAAAACCCCATACGGTTCGAGCCGGATGGATCTGGTGGGTTTCACTTACCACCATTCCTTGGCTCCCCTGTTACCCAAATCAGTCCTCCGCAAAGAAATCCAAACTTTCAAACAGGCATGGTGGAAGGCCTGGAACGGGAACAGCGACCTTTCGGATCATTCCAAGGGTTTCTTTCCCACGGAGATGGGATACTCCCGGCATATCATCGATGTCTTGGCGGATGAAGGATACCAATGGGTCATTGTGCCCAGTCACCATATTAGCCGCACTTCCCCCTCCTACAACACCAAGGCGAATCCCGAAGGATCGTATAATATCTTCTCCAGCCCTCCCAATAAAGCGGACCAGCTTGGGCCCGTTTCCACCAACGGTTGGTGGTATTCGGAGCCGAACCCCGGCAATGCCGCATGGAATATGGCGCCTTTCGCCTACCAACTCCACAAGGTCAAATACGTGAATCCCGAAACCGGGGCGGAGAAGA